>NZ_JBMNDR010000029.1:0-89149 GCF_052543235.1 Streptomyces sp. SAS_272
CCCCGCCTTCGGCCTCGGCACCTACACCGAACTCCCCTCCTCCAACCCCGCCGTCCTCGCCTTCCTGCGCGAACACGAGGACGACCTCGTCCTGTGCGTGCACAACTTCTCCCGCTTCGCCCAGCCCACCGAACTCGACCTCAGCCGCTTCCACGGCCGCTACCCCGTCGAACTCTTCGGCGGCGTCCGCTTCCCGCCCGTCGGCGAACTCCCCTACCTGCTCACCCTCGCCGGCCACGGCTTCTACTGGTTCCGGCTCCGCACGGACGCGGTCTAGAACCCCGCAGCGGGGCGGTTTCCTCTGCCCCGCCCGGGGCACGCATCAGTAACACCCCGACCCCCCGGGGAAAGGAATGTGACGCAGTGGCGGAAACTGTCACACACTCCGGCAAGACGAGCGCCGGCCTCCTCGCGTCCCTGGACCCCCTGCTGCGCGAGTGGCTGCCCCGGCAGCGCTGGTTCGCCGGCAAGGGGCGTCCGGTCACCGGGTTCTCGCTGGTGGCGGCCACCGAACTGCTGCCGGCCGGAGCCAGGCTCGGCCTGTACCACCTGCTGGTGCGCGCCCGGCAGGGCGCGGCGCCCGGCGACTGCTACCAGCTGCTGATCGGCGTCCGCGCGGCCCTGCCGCCCCGGCTGGCCCCCGCGCTGATCGGGCACGTGACCGAGGGGCCGCTGACCGGCCGGACCGTCTTCGACGCGCTGTACGACACCCGGCCGGCCGACCTGCTGCTGGAGGCGCTGCGCACCGGGACGCGGATCGGAGCGCTGCGCTGCGAGCGCGACCCGGAGCAGGAGATCCGGTCGGGACTGGTCCCGCGCCGGCTGACGGGCGAGCAGTCGAACTCGTCCGTGATCTATGGAGATACGTTCATCCTGAAGCTGTTGCGCCGCGTCGTGCCCGGCGTCAACCCGGACCTCGAGCTGCCGCTGGCGCTGGCCCGCGAGGGCTGTCCCCGGGTGCCCGCGCCGACCGCGTGGATGCACGCCGACCTCGGCGGCGACGGCAGCGAGGACGAGTCGTACGTCCTGGCCGTGCTCCAGCCGTATGTGCAGGGCGCGGCGGACGGCTGGGAGCTGGCGCTGCGGGAACTGGCCAAGGGCGAGGACTTCGCCGCCGAGGCGCGGGCGCTGGGCCGGGCCACCGCCGAGGTCCACGGGGCGCTGGCCCGGGCGCTGCCCACGGCGACGCTGGGGCAGGCGCAGATGGGGCCTACCGTGCACGGCATGACCGAGCGGCTCGACGCCGCCGCGCAGGCGGTGCCCGCGCTGCGTCCGTACGCGCCCGCGCTGCGCACCGCCTTCACCGCGCTGGCGGACCTCGCGGCGGAGGGCCGCACCTGGACCGCGCAGCGCGTCCACGGCGACCTGCACCTCGGGCAGTGTCTGCGCGCCGCCTCGGGCGAGTGGTCGCTGATCGACTTCGAGGGCGAGCCGGCCAGACCTCTGGGCGAGCGCCGGATGCCGCAGCCGGCCGTGCGGGACGTGGCGGGCATGCTGCGCTCCTTCGACTACGCGGCCCACTCCGCCGACCCGCCGGCCCCGGGCTGGGCGCACGCCTGCCGGGCGGCCTACTGCTCGGGGTACGCCGAGGCGGCGGGCGTCGACCCGCGGACCGACCCCGTGCTGCTGCGGGCCTACGAGACGGACAAGGCGATCTACGAGGTCGTCTACGAGGCCCGGCACCGGCCGGACTGGCTTCCCGTGCCCCTGTCCGCGATACGACGCCTCGCCGCACCCCCCGACCTGCCTTGAGGAGACTCCGCACGTGACCCCGAAGAAGGTCGAGAAGGCCGCCACGCAGAACAGCAGGTCCCCCGTCGCACCACCGACGGCCCCCTCCGCACCGGAGGCGCGCCGCTCCCCGACGGCGGACGGCGCACCGGAGACGGGCACCCCACCACAGGCAGTCCCCCCGCCGGAGGCAGCCCCCTCACCACAGGCAGCACCCCCGCCGGAGGCAGCCCCCTCACCACAGGCAGCACCCCCGCCGGAGGCAGACCCCTCGTCCGGGGCGGTCACGGAGTCCCGGAGCACCTCGGACGACGCCCCCTCGCCGGAGGCGGTCGCGGAGTTCCGGAGTGCTCCGGACGCCGCCGACCGTGCGCGTCTGCTGGAGGGCACACATCACGACCCGCACTCCGTGCTGGGCGCGCACCCCGCGCCGGGCGGGGTGGTGTTCCGGGTGCTGCGTCCGTACGCGCGGTCGGTGGAGGTGGTCGCCGGCGAGCTGCGCGCCGTGCTCCACGACGACGGCGACGGCTTCTTCTCCGGTCTGCTGCCGCTCAACCGGCCCCCGGACTACCGGCTCCTCGTGACGTACGAGGACACGACCGTGGAGACCGAGGACTCCTACAGCTTCGGGCCCACCCTGGGCGAGCTGGACCTGCATCTGATCGGCGAGGGCCGGCACGAGCAGCTGTGGACGGTGCTCGGCGCGCACCCGAGGACCCACCAGGGGGTGCGCGGCACGGGCTTCGCCGTGTGGGCCCCGAACGCGCGCGGCGTCCGGCTGGCGGGCACGTTCAACTACTGGGACGGCACCGGGTGTCCGATGCGGTCCCTCGGCTCGTCCGGGGTGTGGGAGCTGTTCGTGCCGGGGGTCGGCGAGGGCGCGCTGTACAAGTTCGACATCACCCGCCCCGACGGCTCGCACACCCTGCGCGCCGACCCGATGGCGCGGCGTACGGAGGTCCCGCCGGCCACCTCGTCGGTCGTGGACGCCTCGCGGTACGAGTGGGGCGACGCCGAGTGGCTGGCCCGGCGGGCCGAGATACCCGTGCACGAGGCTCCGTTCTCCGTGTACGAGCTTCATCTTGCCTCCTGGCGGCCGGGGCTGACGTACCGTCAACTCGCCGAGCAGCTGCCCGCCTATGTGCAGGACCTCGGCTTCACGCACGTCGAGCTGATGCCGGTCGCCGAGCACCCCTTCGGCGGGTCCTGGGGCTACCAGGTCACCGGCTTCTACGCGCCCACCGCCCGCCTCGGCACCCCGGACGACTTCAGGTACCTGGTGGACGCGCTGCACCGGGCCGGCATCGGCGTCCTGATGGACTGGGTGCCGGCGCACTTCCCGCGCGACGAGTGGGCCCTCGCCGAGTTCGACGGGCGGCCGCTGTACGAGCACGCGGACCCGTTGCGCGCCGCCCACCCCGACTGGGGGACGCTGGAGTTCGACTTCGGCCGGCGCGAGGTGCGCAACTTCCTGGTGGCGAACGCCACGTACTGGTGCGAGGAGTTCCACATCGACGGCCTGCGGGTGGACGCCGTCGCCTCCATGCTCTACCTGGACTACTCGCGCGAGGCCGGCCAGTGGACGCCGAACGAGCACGGCGGCAGGGAGAACCTGGACGCGGTGGCGTTCCTGCAGGAGATGAACGCGACGGTGTACCGCCGCAACCCGGGCGTCGTGACGATCGCCGAGGAGTCGACCGCGTGGGACGGCGTGACCCGTGCCACGCACCACTCGGGCCCCAGCGGCTTCGGCGGGCTCGGTTTCGGGCTGAAGTGGAACATGGGCTGGATGCACGACTCGCTCGCGTACATGAGCCATGAGCCGGTGCACCGCAGGTACCACCACCACGAGATGACGTTCTCGATGGTGTACGCGTACAGCGAGAACTACGTGCTGCCGATCTCGCACGACGAGGTCGTGCACGGCAAGCGGTCGCTGGTGTCGAAGATGCCGGGCGACTGGTGGCGGCAGCGCGCCGACCTGCGGGCGTATCTGGCGTACATGTGGGCCCATCCCGGCAAGCAGCTCCTGTTCATGGGGCAGGAGTTCGCGCAGGGCGCGGAGTGGTCCGAGGCGCACGGGCCGGACTGGTGGCTGCTGGATCCGGCGTACGGGGCGGAGGCCGACCACCGGGGCGTGCGGGACCTGGTCCGCGACCTCAACGCCGTGTACCGGGCGGTCCCCGCCCTCTGGCAGCGGGACACCGATCCGGCGGGCTTCGAGTGGGTGGCCGGGGACGCGGCCGAGGACAACGTCTTCGCCTTCCTGCGGCGCGACGCCGAGGGCTCTCTGCTGCTGTCCGTCTCCAACCTGTCCCCCGTCGTCCGCCAGGACTACCGGCTGGGCGTCCCGGACGACGTCCCGGCCTGGCACGAGGCCCTCAACACCGACGCCGAACGGTACGGCGGGAGCGGCGTCGGCCACCCCGACCCGGTCAAGCCGGAGCCGCAGGGCTCGCACGGCCGCCCCGCGAGCATCCGGCTGACGCTGCCCCCGCTGGCGACCGTGTGGCTGCGGCCCGCCTGACCCGGCCCGCGCCCGCGCCGCCCCGCGGGCCGGCGCGGTGGGCGTACGGACGGCCCTCCCGCCGCACGCCCACCGCACCGGCCCGGGGGCGGGCCGTTGCGGTGGGCCGGGAGCGTCACGGGCCCGGACGTCACACCGTGCCGGTCCCGGGCGCTGCGAACGCCTCGGCCAGCGCCTTCGGCAGGGGGCGGCTGTGCAGCACGCCGAGCCGTTGCGTCGCGCGGGTCAGCGCCACGTACAGGTCGCTGGTGCCGTAACGGGACGGCTCCACCACGAGGACGGAGTCGAACTCGAGCCCCTTGGACTGGCGGGGGTCCAGCAGGACGACGGTCCGCGTGAGGTCGGGCTCCGCGCCCGCCGTCACGTCGTCCAGCCAGGCCGCGAGCCGCCGGTGCAGGCCGCGCGGGGCGATGACCGCGAGCCGGCCCTCGGCGGGCGTCAGCTCCTCGACCGCCTCGGCGACCGCGCCCGGCAGGTCGTCGGTCGCGCGCGCCCATGGCCGCACGCCGGTGGACCGGACCGAGCTCGGCGGTGCGAAGTCCGGGCGCTCGGCGCGCACGACCGCCGCCGCCACCTCCATGATCTCGGCCGGGGTGCGGTAGTTGACGCCGAGGCGGGTGTGCTCCCAGCGGTCCTGCACATAGGGCTCGAGGATGTCCGCCCACGATCCGACGCCGGCCGCCTCGGCGGTCTGCGCAGGGTCGCCGACCAGCGTCATGGAACGGGTCGGGCAGCGCCGCATGAGCAGCCGCCACGCCATCGGCGACAGCTCCTGCGCCTCGTCGACGATGATGTGGCCGAACGCCCAGGTCCGGTCCGCCGCCGCGCGTTCGGCGGCGCTGCGGTGGTCGTCCTCCTCGTGCCGCTCGGCGAACCGCTCGGCGTCGATGATGTCGTGCGCGGACAGGACCTCGGAGTCCTCCTCCTCCTTGTCGTCGAACTCGTAGGTGCGGGAGGCGTACGAGACGTCCAGGACGCCCTGCGCGTAGGCGATCTGCGTCTCGCGTTCCCGTTCCGCCCGGGCCCGCGTCAGCCGGTCGTCCTCTCCGAGGAGTTCGGCGGCCTCGTCGAGGAGCGGCACGTCGGCCACCGTCCAGGCGCGGGTCACCGGGCGGCGGATGACGGCCGCGTCGTCGTCGGAGACGTAGCCCACCGGGTCGGCGAGGAAGTCCGCGACCAGGCGCTGCGGGGTGAGCCGCGGCCACAGCTGGTCGACGGCGGCCCACACCTCGGGGTTCTCGGCGAGTTCGTCGCGGATCTGGCTGACGTCGCTCGGGTCGAGGAGGTTGCTGCCGTCGAAGGGGTCGGTGCCGAGGCGCTCGGCGACCATGTCGGTGAGCGTGTTGAGGATGTGCCCCTCGAAGTGCTCGCGGGCCGCGTTGTGCGGCAGCCCGGCGGCCCGGGTGCGTTCGCGGGCCACCTGTACGAGACCGTCGTCGAGCATGAGGATCTCGCGGTCGTGCTCGATCGCGATCACCGGGTCGGGCAGCGCCTGCCAGTCGCGTACGACGTCGGCGAGGACGTCCGCCATGTCGGCGCGGCCCTTGACCGCGGCCGCCTCACGGGTGTCGGCGGCCGTCGCCCGCACACCGGGGAACAGCTCGCCGACCGTCGCGAGGAGCACGCCCGTCTCGCCGAGTGCGGGCAGCACCTCGCCGATGTAGCCGAGGAAGGCGGGGTTGGGGCCGACGATCAGGACCGCCCGTTTGGCGAGCAGCTGCCGGTGCTCGTAGAGGAGGTAGGCGGCGCGGTGCAGGGCGACGGCCGTCTTGCCGGTGCCGGGACCGCCCTCGACCACCAGCACCCCTCGGTGGGGTGCGCGGATGATCTCGTCCTGCTCGGCCTGGATGGTCTGCACGATGTCGTGCATACGGCCGGTGCGTGCCGAGTCGAGCGCCGCGAGCAGGACGGCGTCGCCGGTCGGGTCCTCGTGGCCGGTGCGGGTGGTGTCGCCGATGTCGAGGATCTCGTCGTGCAGGGCGGTGACCCGGCGGCCCTCGCTGGTGAGGTGCCGTCTCCTGCGCAGCCCCATCGGGGTGTGGCCGGTGGCGAGGTAGAACGGGCGGGCGACGTCGGCCCGCCAGTCGATCAGGACCGGGGTGCGTTCGGCGTCGCCGGCGCGCAGGCCGATGCGGCCGATGTGGTGGTGGACTCCGGAGGCGAGGTCGACGCGGCCGAAGCACAGGGAGCCGTCGACGGCGTTCAGCGCGGCGAGCAGTCCCGAGCGCTCGGCGACGAGGATGTCCCGTTCGAGGCGGGCCTGCATGGGGGTGTCGCCCTGGGCGAGCGCGTCCGTGACGGACTCCTCGGCGTCGCCGCGCAGGGCGTCCACGCGCGCGTACAGATCGTCGATGAATTCCTGCTCACGCTGCAATTCAAAATCGGCGTTTGACAATTCAGCTCCCGCCCGGATATGATGCCTTCAGTGAACCGCATTATGACTTCACGCAAATGAAGTCGCGAATCACTCAATATACGCCGAGAAATCCCCCGGGCACAATTGCCCGGGGGATTTCTTCGTATGCCGTGCTTGTCCGGTCGGATCAGAGCACGTCGGCGATTTCCTCCAGCAGCCGGCGCCTGGGCCGGGCCCCCACCATCGACCGCACCGGCTCACCGCCCCGGAACACCATGAGGGTGGGCGTCGACAGCACGTGGTACGCGATCGCGGTCCGCGGATTGCGGTCCACGTCCAGCTGGACGACCTTCAGCCGCTCGCCCTCCTCCTCGGCGATGCTGCCCAGCACCGGACCCAGCTGGCGGCAGGGACCGCACCACTCGGCCGTGAACTGCACGAGCACCGGCAGTTCCGCCGCCAGCACCTCCGCCTCGAAATCGTCGTCCGTCACCTCGGTCACGCCGTCCGCCTTGATCACAGCTCCCGCCCTCCCAGTTCGCACCCCGGCTCCGGACCTCCCGGAACCAGCGCCTCGGCCGCCAGCTCGTCCCGCGCCCGTTCGGCCCGTACGAGCTGTCCGGCGACCGTCTCGCGGACCGCCCGCAGCTCGCCGATGAGCGAGTCCAGCTCGTCGAGCTTGCGGCGGTAGACCACGAGCGACGCCGGACACGAGTCGCCCTGGGGGTGCCCGGCCCGCAGACACTCCACGAAGGGCCGGGTCTCCTCCAGGTCGAACCCGAAGTCCTGGAGCGTCCTGATCTGCCGCAGCAGCCGCAGATCGCCCTCGTCGTACGTCCGGTACCCGTTGTCGCCGCGCCGCGCGGGCAACAGCCCGCGCGACTCGTAGTACCGCAGCGTCCGGGTGGTCGTCCCGGCCCGCGCGGCCAGCTCTCCGATGCGCATGTCCACGACCGTAAGCCTTGACGCCGACGTCAGGGCAAGAGTGGCTGCCGCGCCCTCGCGTCCTACGGCGGCGACTGGCGCGGCGTGGCTGGTCGCGACGAAGGACGGCCTCGGCAGACCGGGCGGGGCGGTCCCGCCCGGATCAGGTCCACGAGCGCTGGGCACGGGGCCGGGCGGGGCGCGGCGCGGCGGGGCGCGGCGGGGCGGGGCGGGGCGGGGCGGGGCGGGGCGGGGCGGGGCGGGGCGGGGCGGGGAAAGCAAAAAGGACCGGGCAACCGAGCCACGGGGGAGTGCTCGGCCGCCCGGAGACGGTGGGGCCGCCCCGGAGACGGGGGGCCCGGTAACGGCGGGAGGGGGTCGGCCGGATGTCCGGCCCCGGTTCAGGCGGGGCCGGACACCCGGAGTCCGTGGGGCCGTCAGGCCTTGGCGAGTTCCTTCTCGCCCTCTTCGCGCTGCTCGGGCAGGTCCGCCGCGGCGACGTCGTCCTGGTCGTCCTGGTCGTCGTGGTCGAGCAGGGTCTTCTCGTCGAACGGCAGCCCGCCGGCCAGCACCAGCTGGACGCGCTCCTTGTCGATCTCCTTGGTCCAGGTGCCGATGAGGACCGTGGCGACGGCGTTGCCGGCGAAGTTGGTGAGGGCGCGGGCCTCGCTCATGAAGCGGTCGATGCCGACGATGAGGCCCATGCCGTCCACCAGGGCGGGCTTGTGCGACTGCAGACCGCCGGCCAGGGTCGCCATGCCGGCGCCGGTGACGCCGGCCGCGCCCTTGGAGGCGACGAACAGGAAGAGCAGCAGCGGGATCTGCTCGCCGATCGACATCGGCGTGCCCATGGCGTCGGCGATGAACAGGGACGCCATGGTCATGTAGATCATGGTGCCGTCGAGGTTGAAGGAGTAGCCGGTCGGGACGGTGATGCCGACGACGGGCTTGCTGACGCCCAGGTGCTCCATCTTCGCGATGAGGCGCGGCAGCGCGGACTCGGAGGAGGAGGTGGACAGGATCAGCAGGAACTCACGGGCGAGGTACTTGAAGAACGTCAGGATGTTCAGGCCCGTGAAGATCCTCAGCAGCGCCCCGAGCACGATGAAGACGAACAGGAAGCACGTGGTGTAGAAGCCGAGCATCAGGACGGCGAGGCTCTTGAGCGCGTCCACGCCCGCCGAGCCGACGACCGCGGCCATCGCGCCGAACGCGCCGATCGGGGCGGCCCACATGACCATCGCGAGGATGCGGAAGACGAGCCGCTGGATGTGCTCGACGCCGCGCAGGATCGGCCGGCCGGCCTTGCCCATGCCCTGCAGGGCGAAACCGCAGAGCAGCGCGACGAGCAGGGTCTGCAGGACGTCCGGCTGGGTGAACGCGGAGAGGATCGTGGTGGGGATGATGCCGAGCAGGAACTCGGTGGTGTCCTTGGCCTCGGCCGAGACCTGCGCCTGGCCGGTCTCCTTCACGGCGTCGGTGATGTGCAGGCCGCTGCCGGGCTCCAGGATGTTGCCGACGACCAGGCCGATGGTGAGCGCCACGAGCGACATGACCACGAAGTAGCCGAGCGCGATGCCGCCGACCTTGCCGACCTTGGCGGCCTGCCGTACGGATCCGATGCCGAGAACGATCGTGCAGAAGATGATCGGCGAGATCATCATCTTGATCAGGTTCACGAAGCCGGTGCCGATGGGCTTCAGCTCGACGGCGAAGTCGGGGGCGGCGAGACCCACGGCGATGCCGATGGCGACCGCGACGATCACCGCGATGTACAGGTAGTGGGTGCGGTCCCGCTTCACGGCGGGTGCGGCAGGTGCCGTATCGGGGGTGCTGCTGGCGGCCACGGCTGCCCTCCTTGACGTCTTCGTCGGCATCACCGGCGTGCGGCTCACGTCCGGGGAGTTGTGGGGGATGCCGTGACTATCCCGTGCTGCTGTGAGGGCGGTCACCCTTCCGTTCATTTAGTTCACGATCGACCTCGGGGGCACACTGACGGCATGCGCATCCCCGTCCTCCCCCGTCCCCGCAGCCTGGCCGGCCAGCTGTTCGCCATGCAGGCGGTGCTGATAGCGGTCGTGGTCGCGGGATATGCGCTGTTCACGTACGTCAGCGACGGCCGGCAGGCCGAGGAGGCCGCGGGCCGCCAGGCCACGGCGGTGGCCCGCTCGGTGGCCGACTCCCCCTCGGTCCGGGCGGCGATCCACACCGCGAACCCCACGGCCGAGCTCCAGCCGTACGCCCACCGCGTCATGCTCGACACGGACGTCGACTTCGTGACGATCATGAACACCGCGGGCATCCGCTGGACCCACCCGGACGAGGACCAGATCGGCCAGCGCTTCCGCGGCAACACCGCGAAGGCGCTGGCGGGCCACACGTTCACCGAGACCTACACCGGCACCCTGGGCGCGTCGGTCCGCGCGGTCACCCCGATCAGGGACGACGACAAGCGGATCATCGGCATGGTCAGCGCCGGCATCCGGGTCGAGGCGATCAGCGAGCGGGTGCAGGACCAGGTGACGGCCCTGTTCGCGTGGGCGGTCGGCGCGCTCACGCTCGGCGCGATCGGCACGTACGTCATCAACGCGTCCCTGCGCCGCCACACCCACGGGATGAACGCGACCGAGCTGAGCCGGATGCACGACTACCACCAGGCCGCGCTGCACGCGGTCCGTGAGGGGCTGCTGATGCTGGACGGACAGTACAAGGTGGCCCTGATCAACGACGGGGGCCGCGAGCTGCTGGGCGTCTCCGGAGACGTGGTCGGCACGTCGGTGGCGGAGCTCGGCCTGCCGGCCCCGCTGACGGGCGCGCTGCTCGCCTCGGAGCCCCGGGTGGACGAGGTGCATCTGACGGCGGACCGGGTGCTGGTGGTGAACACCTCCCCGGTGTCCGGCGGCGAACGGCGCGGGACGGTGGCGACCCTGCGGGACGTCACGGAACTCCAGTCCCTGATGGGCGAGTTGGACTCCGAGCGCGGCTTCACCCAGGCTCTGCGCTCACAGGCCCACGAGGCGGCCAACCGTCTGCACACGGTCGTCTCGCTGATCGAGCTGGGGCGCGCCGAGGAGGCCGTGGACTTCGCGACGGCGGAACTGGAACTGGCGCAGGCCCTGACGGACCAGGTGGTCGCGGCCGTCAGCGAGCCGGTCCTGGCGGCCCTGCTGCTGGGCAAGACGGCGCAGGCGAACGAGCGCGGCGTGGAGCTGGTGGTCTCGCAGGAGAGCACCCTGGACGACGGTCTGCTGCCGGAGACCCTGCCCGCCCGGGATCTGGTGACGATCCTGGGCAATCTCATCGACAACGCGGTGGACGCGGCCCAGGGCAGCGTCCGCGCCAAGGTGACGGTGACGGCGTCCACGGAGGGCCCCGAGCTGCTGCTCCGGGTCGCCGACACGGGTGCGGGCGTGGATCCGGCGCACGCCTCCCAGGTCTTCGAGCGCGGCTTCTCCACGAAACCGGCCGGGCCGGGCGGGCGGGGCCTCGGGCTGGCGCTGGCCCGGCAGGCCGTGCAGCGGCACGAGGGGACGCTGTCGGTGGCGGAGGCGGCGGGCGGCGGGGCCGAGTTCGCGGTGCGCCTGCCGTTGCGTACGAAGGCCGCGTCCGGTACCTCCGGATCCGTGTCGGGACCGGGAGGCGGAGGATGAACGAGGAACCGATCAGAGTGCTGGTCGTGGAGGACGACCCGGTCGCCGCGGACGCCCACGTCATGTACGTCGGACGGGTGCCGGGGTTCGTCGCCGTGGGCAAGGCGCACACCGGGGCGGAGGCCCGGCGGCTGCTGGACCGCACGCCGGTGGACCTGCTTCTGCTGGACCTGCACCTCCCCGACGCGCACGGGCTGCAGCTGGCCCGCTCACTGCGGGCGGCGGGGTACCACGCGGACGTGATCGCGGTGACGTCGGCGCGGGACCTCACCGTGGTCCGGGAGGGCGTCTCGCTGGGCGTCGTCCAGTACGTGCTGAAGCCGTTCACGTTCGCGACCCTGAGGGACCGTCTCGTCCGGTACGCCGAGTTCCGCGGCGCGGCCGGCGAGGCGAGCGGTCAGGACGAGGTCGACCGGGCGCTGGCCGCCCTGCGCGCCCCCGGCCCGGCCGCCCTCCCCAAGGGCCTGAGCGCCCCGACCCTGGAGCGCGTCACGGTGACGGTGCGGGAGACGCAGGAGGGGCTGACGGCGGCCGGCGTGGCCGAGGCGGTGGGCATCTCCCGGATCACGGCCCGGCGTTATCTGGAGCATCTGGTGGAGTCGGGCCGGGCCGAGCGCAAACCGCTGTACGGGCAGGTGGGACGCCCCGAGCTGGTCTACCGGTGGGTCAGGGGGACCGCGAAGGGCCGCTGACCGGCGAGGCCCGCGGGTCGTCCGCGGGCCGGTCGCCCGTCGGGCCGTCAGACCCGGCGGGCCCGTCCTAGAAGACCGACTCGGCCTCGGTGATCCGGTCCTTCGGGACCGTCTTCAGCTCGGTGACCGCCTCGGCGAGCGGCACCATCACCACGTCGGTGCCGCGCAGCGCCGTCATCCGCCCGAACTGGCCGCGGTGCGCCGCCTCCACCGCGTGCCAGCCGAAGCGGGTCGCGAGGACGCGGTCGTACGCCGTCGGCACGCCGCCGCGCTGGACGTGGCCGAGGATGACCGGGCGGGCCTCCTTGCCGAGCCGTCGCTCCAGCTCGTAGGCCAGGGCGGTGCCGATGCCCTGGAAGCGCTCGTGGCCGAACTGGTCGATCGCGCCCTTGCTGTAGTCCATGGTGCCCTCGGCCGGGTGCGCGCCCTCGGCGACGCAGATCACCGCGAACTTCTTGCCGCGGGCGAACCGCTCCTCGACCATCTTGACCAGGTCTGCGGGGTCGAAGGGGCGCTCGGGCAGGCAGATGCCGTGCGCGCCCGCCGCCATGCCGCTCTCCAGCGCGATCCAGCCCGCGTGGCGGCCCATGACCTCGACGACCATGACCCGCTGGTGGGACTCGGCGGTCGTCTTCAGACGGTCCATCGCCTCGGTGGCGACGCCGACGGCCGTGTCGAAGCCGAAGGTGCGGTCGGTGGAGGAGATGTCGTTGTCGATCGTCTTGGGCACGCCCACCACCGGCAGTCCGGCGTCGGACAGCATCCGCGCCGCCGTCAGCGTGCCCTCGCCGCCGATCGGGATGAGCGCGTCGATGCCGAAGTCGTGGATCATGTCGGAGGCGCTCTCGCAGGCCTCGCGCAGCCGGTCGCGCTCCAGACGGGAGGAGCCGAGGATGGTGCCGCCGCGGGCCAGGATGCCGCTCACCGCGTTGAGGTCCAGCCCCCGGTAACGGCCGTCCAGGAGCCCGGCGTAGCCGTCCTCGAAGCCGATGACCTCGTCGCCGTAATGGTCCACGGCACGGTGCACGACCGACCGGATCACTGCGTTCAGGCCGGGGCAGTCGCCGCCTGCCGTGAGGACTCCGATGCGCATCGTGCTGTGTCTCCTGCTCGCTGTCGTTGCCGGTGAGCCGGATCCGATTGTTTCACGCCGCCGAGCGCGCTGTCTCTTGACGGGCGCCTTAACCACGGCCGGGGGTATTGTCAAGAGGGATCTGCTCACCTAGGTGGGCGATTTTTGTGTCCCGGAACGAAACGGAGAGCTGGCGTGACCCGCAGCGTGTACGTGACCGGTATCGACCGCGGCGACGGCCGCCAGGTCGTCGAACTGGGGGTCATGGAGCTCCTGACCCGGCAGGTCGACCGGGTGGGCGTGTTCCGTCCCCTCGTCCACGACGGGCCCGACCGGCTCTTCGAACTGCTGCGTGCGCGCTACCGCCTGGCGCAGGATCCGGCCACGGTCTACGGCATGGACTACCACGAGGCGTCCGCCCTCCAGGCGGAGCAGGGCGCGGACGAACTGGTCTCCACCCTCGTGGAGCGCTTCCACCGCGTCGCCCGCGCCTACGACGTCGTCCTCGTGCTGGGCACCGACTACGCCGACACCCAGTTCCCGGACGAACTCGCCCTCAACGCGCGCCTGGCCAACGAGTTCGGCGCGTCCGTGATCCCGGTCGTCGGCGGCCGCAAACAGACGGTGGAGTCCGTGCTCGCCGAGACCCGCAACGCCTACCGGGCGTACCAGGGCCTCGGCTGCGACGTCCTCGCCATGGTGACCAACCGGGTCGACCGGGAGGACCGGGACGAGATCGCCTCCCGGCTCGCCACCCGGGTGCCCGTGCCGTGCTACGTGCTGCCCGACGAGCCCGCGCTCTCCGCGCCGACCGTCTCGCAGATCAGTCACGCCCTCGGCGCGACGGTGCTCCTCGGCGACGACTCCGGGCTGGCCCGCGACGCCCTCGACTTCGTCTTCGGCGGGGCGATGCTGCCGAACTTCCTCGAGGCGCTGACCCCGGGCTGTCTGGTCGTCACCCCGGGGGACCGTGCGGACCTGGTGATCGGCTCGCTTGCCGCGCACAGCGCCGGCACCCCGCCGATCGCCGGTCTGCTGCTCACCCTGGGCGAGGTGCCGACGGGACAGATCCTGACGCTCGCCGCCCGCCTCGCCCCCGGCACTCCGGTCGTCTCGGTGCCGGGCAACAGCTTCCTCACCGCCGAGCAGCTGTTCTCCCTCGAGGGCAAGCTGAACGCGGCCACGCCGCGTAAGGCGGAGACCGCGCTGGGGCTGTTCGAACGGCACGTGGACACGGGCGATCTGCTCCGGCGCGTCTCCGCGCCCAGCACCGACCGCGTCACGCCGATGATGTTCGAGCACAAGCTCCTCGAACAGGCCCGCTCCGACAAGCGCCGGGTCGTGCTGCCGGAGGGGACCGAGGAGCGGGTGCTGCACGCGGCCGAGGTGCTGCTGCGCCGCGGCGTGTGCGACCTCACCCTGCTCGGGCCGGTGGACCAGATCCGCAAGAAGGCCGCCGACCTGGGCATCGACCTCGGCGACTGCCGGCTCGTCGACCCGGCGACCAGCGAGCTGCGGGACGCGTTCGCCGAGAAGTACGCCGCGCTGCGCGCCCATCGGGGCGTCACCGTCGAGCTGGCCTACGACGTCGTCTCCGACGTGAACTACTTCGGCACGCTCATGGTGCAGGAGGGCCTCGCCGACGGCATGGTCTCCGGGTCCGTGCACTCGACGGCGGCCACCATCCGGCCGGCGTTCGAGATCATCAAGACCAAGCCGGACGCCGACATCGTGTCGTCGGTGTTCTTCATGTGCCTCGCCGACAAGGTCCTGGTCTACGGCGACTGCGCGGTGAACCCCGATCCGGACGCCGAGCAGCTCGCCGACATCGCCGTCCAGGCGGCCGCCACCGCCGCTCAGTTCGGGGTGGAGCCGCGGATCGCGATGCTGTCGTACTCCACCGGCACCTCCGGCTCGGGCGCGGACGTCGACAAGGTGCGGGAGGCCACGGAGCTGGTGCGCGAGCGGCGTCCCGACCTGAAGATCGAGGGGCCCATCCAGTACGACGCCGCGGTCGAGCCGACCGTCGCCGCCACGAAGCTGCCGGGTTCCGAAGTCGCCGGCCAGGCGAGCGTGCTGATCTTCCCGGACCTCAACACCGGCAACAACACCTACAAGGCCGTGCAGCGTTCGGCCGGCGCGATCGCGGTGGGGCCGGTGCTGCAGGGGCTGCGCAAGCCGGTGAACGACCTGTCCCGGGGCGCTCTCGTCCAGGACATCGTCAACACCGTCGCCATCACGGCCATCCAGGCCCAGATCCCGTCCCAGACCGGCAGGGCATCCGCCCCGACCTCCAGCGACAAGGCGACCGACCTGTGAGCGCAACCCGTGTCCTCGTCCTCAACTCCGGCTCCTCGTCGGTGAAGTACCAGCTGCTCGACATGCGGGACAGCAGCCGCTTGGCGAGCGGGCTCGTCGAGCGCATCGGCGAGCGGACCTCCCGGCTGAAGCACTCGCCGCTCGCCGCCGGCGGCGGGACCCGTGAGCAGAGCGGGCCGTTCGCCGACCACGACGCGGCGCTGAAGGCCGTCGCGGAGGAGCTGGCCAGGGACGGCCTCGGGCTGGACTCCCCCGAGCTCGCCGCGATCGGGCACCGGGTCGTGCACGGCGGGAGGCACTTCACCCGGCCGACCGTGGTCGACGACGCCGTGCTCGCCGAGATCGAGCGGCTGATCCCGGTCGCACCGCTGCACAACCCGGCGAACCTGACCGGCATCCGCACGGCGACGGCCCTGCGGCCCGACCTGCCGCAGGTCGCCGTGTTCGACACCGCCTTCCACACGACGATGCCGGAGTCGGCGGCCCGCTACGCGATCGACGTCGAGACCGCCGACGCGCACCGGGTGCGGCGCTACGGCTTCCACGGGACGTCGCACGCGTACGTCTCCCGGGCGACGGCGAAGCTGCTGGGCAGGTCCCCCGAGGAGGTGAACGTCATCGTGCTGCACCTCGGCAACGGGGCGTCGGCGTCGGCCGTCGAGAGGGGCCGCTGCGTGGACACCTCGATGGGGCTGACCCCCTTGGAAGGTCTCGTCATGGGCACTCGCTCAGGAGACGTCGACCCGGCCGTCATCTTCCATTTGGCTCGCGTCGGTGGAATGTCCATCGACGAAATCGATGCTCTTCTCAACAAGAAGAGCGGTCTCGTCGGGCTGTGCGGGGACAACGACATGCGGGAGATCCGCCGGCGGGTCGACGAGGGCGACGAGCGGGCGAAGCTCGCGTTCGACATCTACATTCACCGGCTGAAGAAGTACATCGGCGCCTATTACGCCGTGCTCGGGCACGTGGACGCGGTGGCGTTCACCGCCGGGGTCGGGGAGAACGCGGCGCCGGTGCGGGAGGCGGCGCTCGCGGGCCTGGGTTCCCTGGGCCTGGCGGTGGACGACGAGCTGAACGCGGTGCGCGGCGACGAGCCGCGGCTGATCTCGCCCGCCGGCGCGCGGGTGGCGGTCGCCGTGGTGCCGACGGACGAGGAACTGGAGATCGCGACACAGACCTACGCACTGGTGAAGCGGTAATCATTTGTGGCTCTGCCGTGTGCAACTGAGCAGTAAAGCAACTGAGCACGCTCCTTCTCATTTGTATCTTCCGCCAGACGGAATATTCCGTTGCGAAACAAACCGATAGGATCGCCTCATGCGCCGTTCGAAAATCGTCTGTACTCTCGGCCCCGCGGTCGACTCCCACGAAATGCTCGTGTCGCTGATCGAGGCCGGCATGAACGTGGCCCGTTTCAACTTCAGCCACGGCTCCCACGCCGAGCACCAGGGCCGGTACGACCGTGTCCGTGCCGCCGCCAAGGAGACCGGCCGGGCCATCGGCGTCCTCGCCGACCTCCAGGGCCCCAAGATCCGCCTCGAGACCTTCGCCGAGGGCCCCGTCGAGCTGGTGCGGGGTGACGAGTTCACCATCACCACCGACGACGTCCCCGGCGACAAGACGATCTGCGGCACGACCTACAAGGGCCTGCCCGGCGACGTCTCGCGCGGCGACCAGGTCCTCATCAACGACGGCAACGTCGAACTCAAGGTCCTCGACGTCGAGGGCCCGCGGGTGCGGACGATCGTCATCGAGGGCGGGGTCATCTCCGACCACAAGGGCATCAACCTGCCCGGCACGGCCGTCAACGTGCCCGCGCTGAGCGAGAAGGACATCGAGGACCTGCGGTTCGCGCTGCGCATGGGCGCGGACCTGGTCGCGCTGTCCTTCGTCCGGGACGCCAAGGACGTCGCCGACGTCCACCGCGTCATGGACGAGGAGGGCCGCCGGGTCCCCGTCATCGCCAAGGTGGAGAAGCCGCAGGCGGTGGAGAACATGGAGGACGTCGTGATGGCGTTCGACGGTGTGATGGTCGCCCGTGGCGACCTCGCCGTCGAGTACCCGCTGGAGCGGGTCCCCATGGTGCAGAAGCGCCTGATCGAGCTGTGCCGGCGCAACGCCAAGCCGGTGATCGTGGCGACCCAGATGATGGAGTCGATGATCACCAACTCCCGCCCGACCCGCGCCGAGGCCTCCGACGTGGCCAACGCCATCCTGGACGGCGCGGACGCGGTCATGCTGTCGGCCGAGTCGAGCGTGGGCGCGTATCCGATCGAGACCGTGAAGACGATGTCGAAGATCGTCACCGCGGCCGAGCAGGAGCTGCTGAGCAAGGGTCTGCAGCCGCTCGTGCCGGGCAAGAAGCCGCGCACGCAGGGCGGTTCGATCGCGCGCGCCGCGTGCGAGATCTCCGACTTCCTCGGCGGCCGGGGCCTGGTGGCGTTCACCCAGTCCGGCGACACCGCCCGCCGGCTCTCGCGCTACCGCGCGACCCAGCCGATCATCGCCTTCACCACCGACGAGGACACCCGCAACCAGCTGACGCTCAGCTGGGGCGTCGAGTCGCACGTCGTGCCGTTCGTGAACACCACGGACGAGATGGTGGACATGGTCGACCAGCAGATCGCCAAGATCAACCGCTTCAACCCGGGCGACGTCGTCATCATCACCGCCGGCTCGCCCCCCGGTGTCCCCGGCACCACCAACATGCTCCGGGTCCACCACCTCGGCGGCGGCTCCCGCGACTGAGCGGCCAGCGGCCCCTGAAGGGCCCTGTACGCGCCTGAGGGCGCCTCCTGTGACACAGGGGGCGCCCTCAGGCGTTTGTGCGGCTCCCGGACGGGCTGGTGGGCTCGCGCTGCGCTCGGCTCAGCCGGCGGTCGTGAACTGGTGCAGTCCGGGGACGTGCAGCGTGCCGCCGAACTGGCCGGCCTGCTGGACCTTCGCGTTGGTGAAATAGATCAGCGGGATGTTCAGCGGCGGCGGGCTCTTCGGGCTGAACGTCACCGGTATCAGGCCGAACAGGTTCCCGGAGATGCTCTCCGTGTACATGATCGTGTCGCCGTCGCGGATGGTGGACGTCGTGCCCTTGCCGGCCTGCACGTGGTACGTCTTGCCGGACTGCTTGTCCTTCACCGTCTGGTGCAGGTCGCCGATGTCGGTGCCGCCGGAGATGACGTACTTCAGCACTTCCTTGACCGTGCCGTTGGCCGTCTTCACCTTCACGACGCCCTGGTAGTCGGCGCCCTTGAGCAGCAGCGAACTCGCGTTCAGGAACCAGGGGTCGTCGGGCAGCGCGACCTTCCCGTTGTCGACCCCGCCCTCGTCGTCGGTGGCGACGGGACAGTCGTCGGCCTTCGCGGTGGCGTCCTTGGAGGCGCTCGGCGAGGCCGTGGCGTCGGCGGCGGTGTCCTTGGCGTCCTTCGCCGTCTTCCCCGCCTTGTCGGCGGCGTCCTCGGCGGCGTCCTTCGCCTTGTCGGTGACGGCGTCGGCGGTGTCCTTGGACGTTCCCGAGGAAGTCTTGCCGGAGGAGGCCTTGCCGGACGACGAGTCCGTGCCGGACGAGCCCGAGCCGGAGGTGTCCTTGGAGCCGGAGCCCGACGCCGAGTCGCCGGCCGCGGGGGAGGCCGACGGCGAGGGGTCCGCCTCGGTCGTCGCGTCGGAGTCCTTGCCGTCGAACAGGCCCGTGATGGCGTCGCCGATGGTCTCCAGGACGTTCTTGCCCGTCTCGGTGTCCGTCGGGGTCGTCGTCGTGGTGTCGGCGGACGTCGCGGACTTCTCGGGGGCGGAGGACGCCGACGGGGAGGGGGTCGCCGCGTCGTCGGAACCTGAATCCGACGAAGCGGAGCCGCCCTTGCCGGAGTCGCCCGCCGTGTCCTTCGAGTCGTCCTTGGAGCCGCCCGAGGAGTCGTCCTTGGAATCGTCCTTGGAGTCGTCCTTCGCGTCGCCCTCGGAGTCGTCGGCGGACTCGCTCGCGGAGGCGGACGGCGAGGGCGAGGCCGACGCGGAGGCGTCCGTCTCCTCCAGGGCCGCCACGCAGTCCTTGTACTCGTCGATCGTGAGGCTCTTGGACGCCGGCTGGCCCTCGGCGTTGGCGAGGGTGGGCGTGAAGCCCATCCCCATCAGAACCGCCGTCGGCATGGCCGCCAGGGCTATCGCCTTGCCGGCCGGCATGTGGAACCTGGTGATCAGCGGCTTCTTGGGTGCCGCGTGCCGCGGCCCGGTGCTTCTCACGCGGGCAGCGTCCACATCGCTCCCGGTGGAAACCTCGTCAGCCGGCACTGTGCCTCCCGTTCGCCCCGTTCGCCGGGCTCGTTCCTGACAGATCGTGCAGGTCGTGCAGGTCGTGCGGCTCGCCCGGTCCGTCGGCGTCCTTCGTGAAGGACGGCCCGCCGGTCCGGTCCGGGCCCGTGCTGTACGGGTTGGCGGTGAGGTCGCCCGTCTTCGCGGGGCCCTCGGGGAACGCGCCTTCGGGAGCTCCGCCGGCGTCCGCGGACTCCGGGCCCGCAGCGGGCGCGGGCGGCGTGCCGGGCGCCCACGACACGGCCATCGCTCCGCCGATCAGCGCGAAGAAGAAGCCGATGAGGAAGCCGCCGAGGTTGGACACCGGGATGGACACCAGGCCGAGCAGGATCGCCGCGACGCCCGCGAAGACCTGTACGTGCTTCTGGAACCACAGACTGATGCCCAGCACGCCCAGCAGGACGCCGATGATCAGCGACCCCGCGCCCGCCGTGGTCGCCATCGCCAGAGTCAGGTGGCCCACCTGGAGGTGGGCGTAGGGGAAGTAGGCGATGGGGAAGCCGGCGAGAAGGACGAACAGGCCCGCCCAGAACGGCCTGGTCCCCCGCCAGGCGCGGAACTGCTCCCTCCGGCGGGTGAACTGGCCGGGGGCGTCAGGGGTCTCGGCGCTCATGGAAAACAGCTCCCTGGTGCGGCTTTGCTGTGGTGGTGAGTCGTACGACTGGTGAAGCCCCGGGCTTCAGACTGGACGGGCGGGGGCGCCACCGGCCCCCCCGCCCGTCAGAGAGTGCTTAGTAGCACTCCTTGACGCCCGACGACAGCGACATCTTCAGGCCGCTGAGCTTGAAGGTTCCGGCGGTGGTGGCCCACGCCGTCTGCTTCACGTCGGTCAGGGTGGCCTTGTCGGCGTCCTGACCGAAGCCGAACGGGTTGGCGGCGTCACCGCTCTTGATGCCGGGACCCTTGAGGTCCTTGCCGGCGACGCCGATCCGGATGTTCTCGAACGTCGCGTCGGCGCTGAGGTCCTCGACGTCGATGTAGAGGTTGTCGGCCTCGACCGGCTTGCTGCCGCCGCCCGCCTTCAGCGTCAGGCTCACCGAGCCGAGCAGCGGGATGTTGGGCGTGACCACGGACTGGCACATGTTCGTGATCTCGGCCTTGGTGAAGGACGAGACCGCGACCGCGTGAGCAGTCTTGCTGCCGTCGAGGTTGTACCCCGAGTCGATGGCTCCGTACTGCGCGAAGCCGGTACCGACGAGCTTGTCGGCGGTGACCTTGAACGACTGCCCCGAAACACTGAACGACGCGGCCAGTGCACCCTGCGCGAGGGCGACACCTATACACGCCGTGGCGGCGACGCTGGGCACCATGACCACAGCGAAGCGCTTCCATCTGGTCCCGCCACGCACCTGGGACTCCATATTTCCTCCTTCTCGGACGTACATCTCCTGGCTCCGGCTCGCCTCCGATGAGGGCGAGTCAGCCGGCCAGGGATGGGAGAAGTGCTACGTCCTCGGGAAGGGGAGCGCCTGTTCCGGAGGCGCGAACCGCGCACCGATCACCGGCGATCACCCCCGAGCGACAACCACTGGTCGCGCCTGACACGCATCACGCACAACCTTGCCGGACAGGCTCCGCCTCGGCGAAGACCCCCCTGTCCGAGGGCCGACGTCACTGTCGCCGGACCTGCTCGGTGGGGACCCAGGAGAACCCGTTCGCCCAACCGGCTGTCGGGGTACGGGATTGGACCGAGCGTGGCCGATCCTGTTGCATTCTCGCCGCCCGCACAAGGGGGTTCGTTACTGGCTAGTAACGGCCGGATAACCGAACAACGACCCGTAGGTCTCGACCGGCAACGCAGGGTGTCCTTCATGCCCAGGACAAAACTATTGACCGGTGGACAGAAACAGACAGACCGGCGGCCTGGCCTTACTCCTAGTAACAGCGGCCGCGATTACCAAGATTTGGTAAAGCGCGGCCGCTGGGGAACCACTTCGACGAAATTTTCACTCCGGCACCATCGGCCCTGACGTTTAGCGACTGGTCAGAACCGGGGCCGGTCGGGTCAGAACAGCGCGCGCGCCAGCGCCCGCCGCGCCGCCGCCACCCGCGGGTCGTCGGGGCCGACCACGTCGAACAGTTCGAGCAACCGCACCCGCGCGGCGTCCCGGTCGTCGCCGGCCGTGCGACGCACCGTGTCGATGAGCCTGCCGAAGGCGTCCTCGACATGACCGCCCACCAGGTCCAGGTCGGCCGCGGCGATCTGGGCCGTCACGTCCCCAGGACGTTCGGCCGCGTCCTTGCGCACCTGCTGCGGATCCATGCCGCCGACCCGCTGGAGCAACTCGGCCTGGGCGAGGCCGAGTTGGGCCTCGGGGTTACCGGGGTCGTCGGCCAGCACGTTCTTGTAGGCCTGCACGGCGCCGCCGAAGTCGCCCGCGTCCAGCGCCTGCACGGCGGCTTCGAGGAGGGCGTCGTACGGCCCGACGGGCTCGGCCGGGGCCGCCTGGGCGTCGCCCGGCTCGGCGTCGGGGTCGACGGTCAGGCCGGTCAGCCCGAACCGCTGCTCGGCGACCTGCACCAGCTGGTCGAGGGTCTGACGGATCTGCGCCTCGCCGGCCGCGCCCTGGAAGAGCGGCAGCGCCTGCCCGGCGACGACGGCGAACACGGCCGGAATGCCCTGTACCCCGAACTGCTGCATCAGCATCTGGTTGGCGTCGACGTCGATCTTGGCGAGCAGGAAGCGGCCGGCGTACTCGACGGCGAGTCGCTCCAGGACGGGGCTCAGCTGTTTGCACGGCTGACACCACTCGGCCCAGAAGTCGATGACGACGGGCACCTCGGCGGACCGCTGCAGGACCTCCTGCTCGAACCCCGCCTCGTCGACGTCGATCACGAGGTCGGCCGGGGAGACGGCTCCCGCGCCGCCCTGCCGTGCCGCTTCGGCGCGCGTCTGCTCCGCCTTGGCCTTGGCCTCCTGGGCCGCCTTCACCGCGGCGAGGTCGACGACTCCGCTCATGGACATGTTCCGTGGCTGCATGCGTCTATCCTCCCCCGTCCGCGCGCCTGCGTGAAAAGCGATCCGAATACTCCCGAACATCCCGGACACGGGCGCTCGGGTCCCCACCCCGCGCCGTGCCGGGTCCGGCTCGCGTACGTCCGTCGCGAGCTTTCGCTACGAGTCGTAGCGTAATGGCACCGAGTGCCCTCGCACCAAGTGCCCTCCAGTGATCTGCCTCACGGACGCAGCGGAAAAACCTGCGGTTATGGTCGGAGAATGCAGAGCCGCACGCCCGCCGTCCGCGCGGGCCGCCCGCGCAGCGCCGCCGCGGACGCCGCGATCCTGGCCGCGACGCGTGCGGCCCTGGTCGAACTGGGCTGGTCGAAACTGACCCTGGGCGACGTGGCGACACGCGCCGGCGTCGCCAAGACGACGCTCTACCGCCGCTGGGCCGGCAAGAACGAACTGGTCGTCGACGCGGTCGCGGAACTGTTCGACGAGCTCGAACTCCCCGACCGCGGCAGCCTCGCCGCCGACATCGAGGGCGTGGTCCTGCAGTTCGCGGCGATCCTGGCGCGGCCTGAGGCCAAGAGCGGCCTGATGGCGGTCGTCGCCGAGTCCACCCGCGACGACGCTCTGCGCGAGCGCATCCGCGCCTCCATCGTCGACCCGCAGAAAGAACTGGTCCTGGAGGGCCGCTCCCGGGCGCAGGCGCGCGGTGAACTCCCCCCGGAGTCCGACCCGGCCGAAGCCGCGCGCACCGTCGACCTCATCTTCGACGTGGTGGCGGGCGCGGTGGTGCACCGCACTCTGGTCAGCGCGGAACCTGCGGACGAGGAATGGGTGCACGACTTCACCCGAGTCCTGCTGCTGGGCCTGACGTCGGCCTCCCGGCAGGCCGGGACCTGACGGCAGCCCCCGCGCCGGGGACGGCCGACGTCTGCCGCCCGGGGGCATGAGGACGGGGCGGCGCCGGACCGTCGGCCGGTCCGGCACCGCCCCGGTGGCGCCGGTGCCGCCCATGCCGCTCAGAAGCCGGGCGGCTCCGTGTACACGCCCCACTCGTCCCGCAGCACGTCGCAGATCTCGCCCAGGGTGGCCTCGGCGCGCACCGCGTCCAGCATGGGACCGATCATGTTGGCCCCGTCGCGGGCGGCCGTCAGCATCGCCGCGAGGGCGCTCCGCACGGCCTGCTCGTCCCGGGCGGCCCTGCGGGCCCCCAGGGCCCGCACCTGCTCCCGCTCCACCTCGTGGCTGACCCGCAGGATCTCCAGGTCCCCGGTCACCGAGCCGGTGTGCGCGTTGACGCCGACGACCCGCTTGTCCCCCTTCTCCAGGGCCTGCTGGTACTGGAAGGCCGACTCCGCGATCTCCCCGGTGAACCAGCCGTCCTCGATGCCCCGCAGGATGCCGGAGGTGATCGGACCGATCGGGTGCCGTCCGTCGGGATGCGCCCGCAGCCCGCGCTCCCTGATCTGCTCGAAGATCTTCTCGGCGTCGGCCTCGATCCGGTCCGTCAACTGCTCGACGAACCACGAACCGCCCAGCGGGTCCGCCACGTTGGCGACGCCGGTCTCCTCCATGAGCACCTGCTGGGTGCGCAGCGCGATCTCGGCCGCCTGCTCGCTCGGCAGCGCGAGGGTCTCGTCGAGGGCGTTGGTGTGCAGCGAGTTGGTGCCGCCGAGCACCGCCGCGAGCGCCTCGACGGCCGTGCGCACCACGTTGTTGTACGGCTGCTGGGCGGTCAGCGAGACGCCGGCGGTCTGGGTGTGGAAGCGCAGCCACTGCGCCTTCTCGGACCTCGCCCCGTAGACGTCCCGCATCCAGCGCGCCCAGATCCTGCGCGCCGCGCGGAACTTGGCGATCTCCTCGAAGAAGTCGAGGTGCGCGTCGAAGAAGAAGGACAGCCCGGGCGCGAACACGTCGACGTCCAGCCCACGGCTGAGCCCCAGTTCCACGTACCCGAAGCCGTCCGCCAGCGTGTAGGCGAGCTCCTGCGCGGCCGTCGCGCCGGCCTCGCGGATGTGGTAGCCGGAGACGGACAGCGGCTTGTAGGCGGGGATGCCGGCCGCGCAGTACTCCATCAGGTCGCCGATGAGTCGCAGGTGCGGCTCGGGCGGGAAGAGCCACTCCTTCTGGGCGATGTACTCCTTGAAGATGTCCGTCTGCAGCGTGCCGTTGAGGACGCCGGGGTCGACGCCCTGGCGTTCGGCGGCGACCAGGTACATGCAGAAGACGGGCACGGCGGGCCCGCTGATCGTCATCGACGTGGTGACCTCGCCCAGCGGGATGTCCTTGAACAGGACCTCCATGTCGGCGGCGGAGTCGATGGCGACGCCGCAGTGGCCGACCTCGCCCAGCGAGCGGCGGTCGTCGGAGTCGCGGCCCATGAGGGTCGGCATGTCGAAGGCGACGGAGAGGCCGCCCCCGCCGTTGGCCAGGATCATCTTGTAGCGCTCGTTGGTCTGCTCGGCGTTGCCGAACCCGGCGAACTGCCGGATGGTCCACGTGCGCCCGCGGTAGCCGGTGGGATACAGGCCGCGCGTGAAGGGGTACTCCCCCGGCCAGCCGATCCGCTCGAAGCCCTCGTAGGTGTCACCGGCCCGCGGCCCGTACACCGGCTCCACCGGGTCTCCCGAGAGCGTGGTGAAGTCGGCCTCACGCTTGCGCGAAGCGTCGTACCGGGCCTGCCAGCGACGGCGGCCCTCCTCGATGACGTCAGCGTCCATGCTTCGAATTTACTAGGACGTCCAAGTAAATGTCGACAGCTGCAGGCAGAGACGTCCGGTGCGGGTGTTCCCGGGCGGCCCCGGACGCACGCCTGGCCGCGTCTGCGCACGGAGAGAGCCGTGCGGCCGCGGAGCCGTGCGCGGGGGCTACGCCTTGATGACCGCCGCGTCCCCGAACGCGGCCGCCGGGGCCAGCTCGCGGCTGATCCTGCGCTCCACGAAGAAGGCGGCCGTCGGGACGGTCCCGGCCAGCAGCACCCACAGCAGCTTGCCGACCGGCCACTTCGCCTTGGAGCCCAGGTCGAAGGCGAAGACGAGGTAGAGGACGTAGAGCCAGCCGTGCGCGAATCCGACGACGCGGGTGAAGTCCGCGGCCCCGTCGACGTCCAGGATGTACTTGGCGATGACGCCCAGGCACAGCAGGACCAGCAGCACACCGGTGACATAGGCCAGGACGCGGTAGCGGGTCAGCACGCTCTTCTTCATGCCGACGAGCGTAACGACCCGTTCCGGGAGATCTTGCCCCGGGTCGGCGCTCCCGGCGCGTCCGGCCCACGGCCGGTCGAAGGCGCGGCCGGGGCGGCGGTTCAGCCCTCGTCGAAGTCGTGCGCGGCGACCCGCAGGGGCCGCAGCATCGCGAAGATCTCCCCGCACTCCTCCGCGTCGTACACCCCGAGCCCGAAGTCCATGGCCATCAGGTCGCGGGTGGCCGCCTCGACGACCTCGCGGCCCTTGCCGGTGATCACGGCGAGCGTGCCGCGGCCGTCGTTGGGGTTGGGGCGCTTGTCCACCAGACCCGACCGCACCAGCCGGTCCACGGTGTTCGTCACCGAGGTGGGGTGCACCTGGAGCCGCTCGCCGATCTTCGACATGGTCAGCTCGCCCTCCTTGGAGAAGGTGAGCAGCACCAGCGCCTCGTACCGCGCGAACGTCAGGCCGTAGGGCTTGACCACCGCGTCCACCTCGGCGAGCAGGATCTGGTGCGCGCGCATGATCGAGGTGATCGCGGCCATGGACGGCACGTTCCCCCAGCGCTGCTTCCAGAGCTCGTCGGCGCGGGCGATGGGATCGAAGGCGAGGCTGAGCGGTTTCGGCACGCCTCCAGACCTTACCGGCCGGTCACATCGTGGTCAGCCCCGTCTCGCGTTTCGGTCCTCCGGACCTCCCGGGCCGTGAGGACGCAGCACAGCACCCCCAGCACGCCCGCCCCCGTGACGGTCCACGCCACCCCCGCCAGCTCGGCGGCGGCCCCCGCGAGCGCCATGCCGACGCCCTGGAAGGTCATCAGTCCGGCGGTGAGCAGCGTCATGGCCCGCCCGCGGAGCTCCTTCGGGACGTCCCGGACGATCCACTGGTCGAGGCCGAGGGTGTACGCCGACCCGGCCCCGGCCACGACCAGCAGGAGCAGCGAGACGGCGAGGCCGGGGCGGAAGACGTAGCCGAGGTAGGGCAGCAGGGTGACGCAGGCCAGCGGGAGGGCGATCCGTTCGCGGGCGGCGGGGCGCAGCCGGGCTCCGGCGTACAGCTCGCCGGCGACCGTGCCGACCGGCAGCGCGCACATCAGCAGGCCCAGGCCGACGGAGCCGACGCCGAGGTCGTCGGCGTACGGCGCGGACAGCGCCTCGGGGGCCACGGCGAACGCCGGCGGCACCCAGAAGAGCAGCAGCAGCGCCCGGGTGCGCCGGTCGGCGAGGACCTGCCGCGCGCCTTTGAGGGAGTCGGCGACCAGCGCCCCGCCGGTCCGCGCACGGGCCGGGCGGCTGCGGGTGCCGAGGCGCAGCAGCGCGGCGGAGGCGAGGAAGGTGGCGACGGTGAGGAGGAGGGCCTGGCGCGGGGAGGCGACCGTGAGCAGCACGCCGCCGAGCCCGAAGCCGACGAGCAGGGCGCTCTGCGCGGTGATGCGCAGCAGGGAGCGGCCGAGGACGAACAGGTCGCCGTCGCCCAGGATGTCCGCGAGGGTCGCCATGCGGGTGCCGGCGAAGATCGGCGAGACCACGGCGAGGCAGCAGCGCAGGGCGAGCAGAACGGCGAGGTGCGCGCCCGGGGCCGCCATGGGGAGCACGCACGCCGCGCACACCAGGTCGCAGCCGACCAGGACGCGCCGGGCCGGGAAACGGTCGGCGACGCCGGCCAGCAGGGTGCCGCCGACGACGTAGGGCAGGAAGCCGAGGGCCCAGGCCAGGGCGCTGAGCAGGGGTGAGCCCGTCAGGTCGTAGACGAGGACGGAGAGCGCGATCTCGGCGACGATGACGCCGAGCATGGACAGCAGGTGGGCGGCGAAGACGGCCCGGAACTCGCGGACGGCGAAGACCCGGAGGTATCCGGTGGGCGGGGCCTCGGCGGCGGCCGTCGTGACGTCTGACATGCAGGGCAGCGTGCTGGGGTGCGGGCGGACATCCTAGAGTTTCGGCCAGGGCCGAATGTCCGCCGGGCGAGTGAGGGGAGGGGTGCGTGTCCTCGCGTCTGCACTTCGGGGAGGAGGACTTCCTGCGCTGCCGCTTCGCGGTGTCCCCGCTGTGGGAGACGCAGGAGGCCGCGCGCACGCTCAAGCGGCCCGACCGGCACGGCTACCACACGCCCTGGCTGCGCCGGATCCGCACGGCGGCCGGGGCGCTCGACCTGACCGGTCTCTGGCTCGTCATGCCGCGCCGGGGCCACTCCCCCGACTGGCTGTGTCCGCCGCCGCTGGGACCCGCGGCCGGGTTCGAGGAGGAGATAGCCGCCGTGCGGGCCGCGGACCCGCGTGCGGCCCGCGAGGACACCGCCCGTTCGCTGGCGGACACCCCGGGCGCACTGGAGTCGCCGCAGGGGCGGGCCTGGCTGGCGGATCCGGAACGGATGATCCGGGAGCTCGCCGACGTGCTGGAGGAGATCTGGCGCACCCTGCTCGCGCCGGACTGGCCCCGGCTGCGCGCCCTGCTGGAGGCGGACGTCGTCTTCCACTCCCGTCGGCTGGCCGAGGTGGGCCTCGGTGGGCTGCTGCCGGAGATCAACCGCCGGTGCGGCTGGCGGGCCGGCACGCTGACCGTCGCCTCGAACGGCGAGCACGAGCGGCATCTCGGCGGCCAGGGGCTGGTGCTGATGCCGAGCGTGTTCTCGTGGCCGGACGTGGTGAGCGGCTTCGACCCGCCCTGGCAGCCCACGCTGGTCTACCCGGCGCGGGGCATCGCGGGCCTGTGGAGCGACCCCGCCGACCGCGCGCAACGCCTGCCCGACGCGCTCGTGCGGCTGCTCGGGCGGGGGCGGGCCGCCGTGCTCGGCGCGCTCGACGACCCGGCGAGCACGTCGGCCCTGGCGCACCGCCTCGGGCTCGCCCCGTCGTCGGTCTCCGCGCATCTGGGCGTGCTGCGCGAGGCCGGGCTGCTGGTGTCCCGCCGCTACGGCCACCAGGTGCTGTACGAGCGGACGCCGCTGGGCATCGCGCTGGTGTCGGGCGACGCTCAGTAGAGGCTGCGCAGGCCGAGGACGTCGCCCTTGCCGAGGGTGCGGGCGCTGGTGGAGCAGGCGAACGAGCTCGCGAACATGGTGAGGTTCTCGTGTCCGGGGCCGGAGTGGCCCAGGCCGAACACGTGCCCGGCCTCGTGCGTGGCGACGCTGCGGAGGTCGTACGCGCGCGTGCAGGCGCCGGACGGGTCGTCGGTGAACGCGTAGTCGTGGGTGTTGAAGCGGACGTCGGCCTCGAGCAGCTCCTCCGGCCCCCCGCCGGGCGCCGGGCGGCTCCAGGAACAGGTGGTGGCGACGGCGTCGCCGCCGAGGTCGCCCGTGTCCCAGACGCTCAGGCCGTCGGGGCGCATGCAGCGGGTCTCCCGGTCGATGTCGGCCTTGCTGGAGGTGGTCGCCAGATAGCGGGCCTTCGCGGCGACCCGGTCGTCGAGACCGCAGTCGTTGCGGCTGGCGGTGATGGTGGCGACGGCGTCCTCGAAGGCCCGCCGGGCCTCGGCTCGGGAGATCCCGCCGGGCAGGCGACCGTCGCCGAGGAACCATTCGTACGTGCCGTACTCCTTGCGGCCCGCGGTGGCGTAGGCGGCGTCGGCGCAGGGGGCGGGGGCGTCGGCGCGGCCGCCCCGGACGGCCTCGGTGCGGGCCGCCTCGTAGGCGTAGGAGACGGTGCCGTCGGCGGCGACCGTCAGGGTGAAGCCGTGCGCCGACCCGTCCGCGGTGAGGGCGTCGACGCTGACCGTCGTGCCGGGTTCCGGCACCGCAAGGCCCGCGCCGTCGTGGGTGATCACGCGTCCGACCGCGGGGCAGTCGAGCACCGACGAGCCGGCGGGCAGGTCGTCGACGGTGAGCTCGCCCCGGGCGGGCGGGCAGGAGGGCGTCCGGGGCGCCTGGCCCACGCAGGCCGCGGCCAGTGTCACCGCCAGGAGGAACGCCGTGATCGCCCTGCCCGGTTGGTCCGGCCCGCGCCGCCCTGCCACCGCACACTCCCCTTCGACGCCGCGCCGACGCGCGGAACATGATCGACCGGGGAGACATTAGTCAAGCGGCGCAGGCCGGACCGCCGCCGATCCGCACCCGTTCGGGGGACCGACCGGACGGGCGTCCGGGACGGTCACGGCGCGAGATGCCGCTCCACGGTCGCCACCTTCGAGGTGAGTCCGTCCGTCACGCCGGGGCGGATGTCCGCCTTCAGGACGAGGGAGACGCGCGGGGCGCGCGCCTCGACGGCGGCGACGGCCCGCCGGACGACGTCCATCACCTCGTCCCACTCGCCCTCGACGGAGGTGAACATGGCGTCGGTGCGGTTCGGCAGGCCGGAATCGCGGACCACCCGAACGGCGTCGGCGACGTACTCGCCGACGTCCTCGCCGACACCCAACGGGGTGATGGAGAAGGCGACGATCATGCGTTCACGACGCCTTCCTTGCGGGCGCGGGAGGCGATGACCGCGTCCACCGACTCACGGCGCAGTCGGCGCTCGGCGAAGAATCCGCCGGTCGGCAGGACCGCGAGGACGAAGTAGAGGGCCGCGGTCTTCAGGGACCACTTCGTGCGGTTCCAGGCGTCGGCCCAGAAGAGCAGGTACACGATGAAGAAACCGGCGTGGACCCAGCCCATCACTCGCACGGCGTCGAAGTCCGTGGTCCGCTTCAGCACCGAGCAGACCAGCAGCAGGAGGAACGACACGGCCTCCGGGGCGGAGACCAGGCGCAGGCGGCGGAGGGCGGAGGCGGTCTTCAGGTCCACGGGGTCACCTTCGGGTGGGTACGGCGATGAGCAGGGCGGTTTGTGAATGGACGCACAAGCGTTCGTCCATTGTGGCAAACGGTCCCCCTAAGGGTGCGTTCAGGGTCTTGCTCCACCTCCGGGTGCTGTTCGGCGCACCCGTCCGGCCGATACCTTCGCCCCGTGGCGATGTTTCGACTCCAAGGCAGCAAGGTGCTCGCCGTCGACATGACCGGCGACGCCGTGAAGGCGAAGAACGGCTCGATGGTCGCGTACGACGGGCAGATGGCCTTCAAGAAGCTCAGCGGCGGCGGTGAGGGCATCCGGGGCATGGTGACCCGGCGGCTCACCGGCGAGCAGATGACCGTGATGGAGGTGAGGGGGCAGGGCACCTGCTGGTTCGCCGACCGTGCCTCCGAGATCAACCTCGTGCAGCTCCGGGGCGACAAGCTGTTCGTCGAGTCGAGCAACCTGCTCGCGACCGACGCCGGCCTGCGCACCGGCACCAGCTTCACCGGGGTGCGCGGCGCGACCCAGGGCAACGGGCTGTTCACGACGACCGTCGAGGGCACCGGCCAGGCGGCGATCACGTCGGACGGGCCGGCCGTGGTGCTGCGCGTCAGCCCGCAGTACCCGCTCACCGTCGACCCGGGCGCCTATGTCGCGCACCAGGGCAACGTCCGGCAGTCCTTCCAGTCGGGGGTGACGTTCCGCACGTTCCTGGGCGAGGGCGGCGGCGAGGCCTTCCAGATCCGCTTCGAGGGGGACGGCCTGGTGTACGTCCAGCCGAGCGAGCGCAACACGATCGCGGGGGACGTGTGAGATGACCTTCCGTGAGATCAACTCCAAGATGATCGAGGCGACCGTCGTCCCCGGCGCCCGGCTCTTCAGCCAGCGCGGGGCCATGCTGGCCTACCGCGGCGAGGTGTCCTTCACCCCGAACGTCCAGGGCGGACAGGGCGGGGTGATGTCCATGATCGGCCGGCGGCTCGCGAACGAGGACACGCCGCTGATGACCGTCGAGGGCAACGGCACGGTCCTGTTCGGGCACGGCGGGCACCACGTCCAGGTCATCCGGCTCGGCGGCGACACGCTGTGCGTCGAGGCGGACCGTCTGCTCGCCTTCGAGGGCACCCTCCAGCAGGGCACCATGTTCCTGGGCTCGCAGGGCGGCGTCATGGGCATGGTCCGCGGCCAGATCAGCGGGCAGGGGCTGTTCACCACCACCCTCAAGGGCCACGGGGCCGTCGCCGTGATGGCCCACGGCGGGGTGTTCGAGGTCCCGATCACCCCGCAGCGGCCGGTCCACGTCGACCCCCAGGCCTACGTCGCCCACCACGGCGACGTCCGCAACAAGCTGTCGACGGCGCTCGGCTGGCGGGACATGGTGGGCCGCGGTTCCGGCGAGGGCTTCCAGCTCGAGCTGAGCGGCAGCGGTGCGGTGTTCGTCCAGGCGTCGGAGGAGAAGCTGTGAGCATGTACGGGGCTCCGGGCGGCGGCCCGACGGTGCACGACCCCACGACCCTGCCGGTCGACGACAACGTGAACAGCTACACCTTCTGCGTGGAGCTCAAGGGGAGCCAGTGGTTCCTGCAGAAGGGGAAGATGATCGCCTACTACGGGTCGATCGACTTCAACGGCGTCGGACACGGCCGGCTGGACCGGCTGGTGCGCACTTCCTTCCATTCGCCTCTGCACGCGAGCGACTGGGTCGTGGCGGACGGCTCGGGCAAGATGCTCCTCGCCGACCGGGCCTTCGATGTGAATTCCTACGACCTCGAAGACGGCAACCTGACCATTCGCTCGGGCAATCTGCTCGCTTTTCAGCCAAGTCTGTCCCTCAAGCAGTCGATCGTGCCGGGATTCCTCACCCTCATCGGAACCGGAAAGTTCGTGGCCGCATCCAACGGGCCGGTGGTGTTCATGGAGCCCCCGCTCCGGGTGGACCCTCAGGCACTCGTCGGCTGGGCCGACTGCCCCTCCCCGTGCCATCACTACGACCACGGGTACATGACCGGCGTGATGGGCGGTCTACGTGCGCTGACGGGCCTCGGCGGCGCCTCCGGGGAGGAGCACCAGTTCGAGTTCGTCGGCGCCGGGACGGTGCTGCTGCAGTCGACCGAGACCCTGATGGCCGAGCAGGCCACGGGGGCGGTTCCGCACGAGCCCGGAGTGCCCGGCGCGGGCGGCGTCCCAGGTGGGCACGGGGGCCACGGCACGCCGTCCGGCGCACCGCGCCTTCCCGGACAGCTGGGCGACCTCCAGCGTCGCTTCGGGCTGTGAGCGGTAGTCTGCGGAGTGTGACATCGAACGCGTGCGCACCGTCACACCGCCCGTACTAGTTCGCCTTTCAACATTTTAGGTAGACTTCATTTATGGAGACCGAAACGGCCACGCGCTGGCTGACCCAAGCGGAGCAGTGCGCCTGGCGCACCCATCTGGAGGTCAACAGGCTGTTGACGTACCAGCTCGAGAAGGATCTTCAGCCGTTCGGACTGACCATGAACGACTACGAGATCCTGGTGAACCTCTCCGAGTCGGAGGGCGTCCGGATGCGCATGAGCGACCTCGCCTCCGCCACCCTCCAGTCCAAGAGCCGGCTCTCGCACCAGATCACCCGCATGGAGAACGCCGATCTGGTGCGCCGGGAGAACTGCGAGTCCGACCGCCGCGGTCTGTACGCGGTCCTGACCGATCACGGCCTGGAGACCATGCAGAAGGTCGCACCGCACCACGTGGACTCCGTGCGGCGACACTTCATCGATCTCCTGTCCCCCGAGGCCCTGGCGGAACTCTCCAAGGCCCTGAAGCCCGTCGCGGAGAACCTCCGCGGGCGGCGGGGAAGGCCGTAGCGCCCCTTACCCGGTGACGGCCGGCAGGCGCAGCCCGACAGGGCTCCGCCTGCCGACGTCCCACCGGCCGTGAGCATGCCGACCTGGACGACGACGAGGGCGCCGGCGTCTCAGGCGAGGGGCACGAGTTCGCCCGTGTCCCTCGTCGGCGTGCCCTTCCCGGGCGTGCCCGTCCCCTCCAGGCCCTTCCTCGGCGTGCCCCGCCCCGGCCGCGACGCGCACGCCACCAGGGCCGACGTCGCGAGCACCGCCGCCCCGGTCAGCGCGAAGCACGCCCCCACCGGCAGCCGCCCGGCCAGCCCCCCGGCGACCGCGGTGCCCGCGGTGCAGCCCGCGTTGACGGCCGTGTTGATCCACGCCCCCGCCCGCACCCGGGCCTGCGGCGCGGCGACCTCGTCGGCGACCAGGTAGGCCGTGGTGAGCGCCGGCGACACGAAGAACCCGGCGACCGCGACGGCCGCGGCCAGGGTGCCGAGGCCCGGCGCCAGGGCCGCGCCGCACAGTGTCAGCCCGAGGCCCGCCGTGAGCATCGGCAGCCGGGCGGCGGGCGGCGTCCGCCAGGAGACGGCGCCGTTGAGCAGGCCGCCGAGGGCGCTGCCGGCCGACAGCGCCGCCAGCACCCAGGCCACGCCCGCCCCGCCGGCGCCGTGTCCGTGCCGTTGCGCGAACGCCACGACCAGCAGGTCGACCACGCCCAGCGCCAGCCCGACGCCGGCGATCGCGGCCACGGGCCGCCCGAGCCCGCGCAGCCCGCCGCCGCCCCGCCGCACGGCCCCGGCGCCCGCGGGCGCGGGCGCCGTCCGCAGCGCGGGGGACGACAGGAACCCGGCCGTGCCCCCGGCCATCAGGGCCGCGCCGACCACGATCCCGGCGGCCGGCGGTGCGAAGCCGACGAGGACGCCGACCAGCAGCGGCCCGGTCACGAACAGCAGTTCCTCGGCGACGCCGTCGAGGCTGTAGGCGCGCTGGAGCAGGGCCCGGTCGGGGGCGAGCCGGGTCCAGACGGCCCGCATGGTCGGCCCCAGCGGCGGCACACAAACCCCGGCGGCCGCGGCGAGGGCGCCGAGCGCCGGTGCGGGGGCGGCGTCCGGCCGGGAGACGGCGGCGGCCAGCAGAACGAGCAGCGCGGTGTGCCCGGCCGCCATCGGCGCGAGCGCCCGGCGCGGCCCGTGGCGGTCGACGAGGGCCGCCCGCGCGGGCGACAGGAAGACAGCGGTGGCCCCGAACAGCGCCATCACGGCGCCGGCGACCGCGTACGAGCCCGAGGACCGGGTCACGGCGAGCATCACGGACAGCGGGACGATCGCATAGGACAACCGGCCGGCCAGAGCGGCGGCGAAGGTGCGGCAGGCGTGCGGGACCCGCAGGACGGCGGCATACGAAGGCCGCAGGGAGGGCGAAGCGGACATGAGGGGGTTCCTCGACTCCAGGCAGGGCGGGAAAGGGGACGCCTGATCGCCGCGACCGGTCCGGCCTTCTGCCGCTCACCGATCACGGACCTGGGCGGTCCCTATGCCAAGAGGAGAAACACACGACGAACGTACCAGCGCCCGCGCGTGTCCCGCACGCCGTTTTCTGCGCCGTGCCGCCGGCCCGGCTCAGCCCTCCGTGAGCCCCGCCACCAGTTCGTCGGCCGCCCGGTAGGGGTCGAGCTCGCCGGTGACGATGCGGTCCGCCAGGCTGCTCAGGCGGCGGTCGCCGTGGAGGTCGCCGATGCGTTCGCGCAGGGCCGTGACGGCGATCGTCTCGACCTCGCGGGCGGCGCGGGCGCGGCGGCGCTCGGCGAGGACGCCGTGCTCCTCCATCCACGCCCGGTGCTTCTCCAGCGCCTCGACGACCTCGTCGATGCCTTCGGAGCGCGCGGCCACGGTCTTCACGATCGGCGGCCGCCAGTCCCCGGCGCCGCGGGCCTCGCCGAGACCGAGCATGTGGTTCAGTTCGCGGGCGGTGGCGTCGGCGCCGTCCCGGTCGGCCTTGTTGACGACGTAGACGTCGCCGATCTCCAGGATGCCCGCCTTGGCCGCCTGGATGCCGTCGCCCATTCCCGGGGCCAGCAGGACCACGCTGGTGTCCGCCTGGGAGGCGATCTCGACCTCCGACTGGCCCACGCCGACCGTCTCGACCAGGATCACGTCGCAGCCGGCCGCGTCCAGCACACGGATCGCCTGCGGCGCCGACCAGGCGAGGCCGCCGAGGTGGCCGCGAGTGGCCATGGAGCGGATGTAGACGCCGGGGTCGGAGGCGTGGTCGGACATCCGGACCCGGTCGCCGAGCAGCGCGCCCCCGGAGAACGGGGACGACGGGTCGACGGCCAGCACGCCGACCCGCCTGCCCTGCCTGCGGTAGGCGGTGACCAGCGCGGACGTCGAGGTGGACTTGCCCACGCCCGGCGACCCCGTCAGCCCGACCACGTACGCGTTGCCGGTGAGCGGCGCCAGCGCCGCCATGACCTCCCTGAGCTGCGGGGACGCCCCCTCCACGAGGGAGATCAGCCGGGCCACCGCCCGGGGGCGGCCTTCCCTGGCCTGGGCGACCAGCGAGGAGACGTCCTGCATCACAGCTCCGTTCAGATCCGTTCAGTTGCGTTCAGCGAGTGGCGTCGCACGACGCGACTCAGGCCTTGGGCACCCGCACGATCAGCGCGTCTCCCTGCCCGCCGCCGCCGCACAGCGCCGCCGCGCCGACGCCGCCGCCGCGCCGCTTGAGCTCCAGGGCCAGGTGCAGCACCAGCCGGGCGCCGGACATGCCGATCGGGTGGCCCAGGGCGATGGCGCCACCGTTGACGTTCACCTTTTCCGTGGACACGCCGAGGTCCTTCATTGACTGGACCGCGACGGCGGCGAAGGCCTCGTTGATCTCGACGAGGTCGAGGTCGGAGACCTGCAGGCCCTCCTTCTTCAGGGCGTGCGCGATGGCGTTGGAGGGCTGGGACTGCAGCGAGTTGTCCGGGCCGGCCACGTTGCCGTGGGCGCCGATCTCCGCGATCCACTCCAGGCCGAGCTCCTGCGCCTTGGCCTTGCTCATCACGACCACGGCCGCCGCGCCGTCGGAGATCTGCGAGGACGAGCCCGCGGTGATCGTGCCGTCCTTGGCGAACGCCGGGCGGAGCTTGCCGAGGGACTCCACGGTCGTGTCGGCGCGGATGCCCTCGTCCTTGCTGAAGACGACCGGCTCGCCCTTGCGCTGCGGGATCTCCACCGGGGTGATCTCGGCCTCGAAGACGCCGTTCTTCTGGGCGGCGGCCGCCCGCTGGTGGGACAGGGCGGCGATCTCGTCCTGCTCAGGACGGGCGATGCCGAGGCGGGTGTTGTGCTTCTCGGTGGACTCGCCCATGGCGACGTTCTCGAAGGCGTCGGTCAGGCCGTCGTGCGCCATGGCGTCGAGCATCTCGATCGCACCGTACTTGAAGCCCTCGCGGGACTTCGGCAGCAGGTGCGGGGCGTTGGTCATGGACTCCTGGCCGCCGGCCACCACGACGTCGAACTCGCCCGCGCGGATCAGCTGGTCCGCGAGCGCGATCGCGTCGAGGCCCGAGAGACACACCTTGTTGATCGTGAGCGCCGGCACGTTCATCGGGATGCCGGCCTTGACCGCGGCCTGGCGGGCCGGGATCTGCCCCGCACCGGCCTGCAGCACCTGGCCCATGATCACGTACTGCACCTGGTCGCCGCCGATCCCCGCGCGGTCGAGGGCGGCCTTGATCGCGAAGCCGCCGAGATCGGCTCCGGAGAAGGACTTGAGGGAGCCCAGCAGCCGTCCCATGGGCGTACGCGCGCCCGCGACGATCACCGAGGTCGTGCCGTTGGAACCAGTCGAGTCAGTCATGAGCTGCGATTCCCCTTACCGGCCTGCACAGGCCGAGGAGTGAACGAGGGTTTACTTCGAATGTACTGAGTGGCACTCCGTGCCGTCATCGGGCCGTCAGTGTGATCGCGCGCACGTTGCGTAACCACCTCAGCCGCGCTGCACTAGCACCATGCTGACGCGAATCGACCACATCGGGATCGCCTGCCACGACCTCGACGCGACCGTCGAGTTCTACCGTTCCACATACGGCTTCGAGGTGTTCCACTCCGAGGTCAACGAGGAGCAGGGCGTGCGCGAGGCCATGCTCAAGATCAACGACACCTCCGACGGCGGCGCCTCCTACCTGCAGCTTCTGGAGCCGACCCGCCCCGACTCGACCGTCGCCAAGTGGCTGGACAAGAACGGCGAGGGCGTCCACCACATCGCTTTCGGTACGTCGGATGTGGACGGCGAGGCCGCCGACATCCGCTCCAAGGGCGTACGCGTTCTGTACGAAGAGCCCCGACGCGGCTCCATGGGGTCACGAATCACCTTCCTGCACCCGAAGGATTGCCACGGAGTGCTGACAGAACTGGTCACATCGGCCCCTGTTGAGTCACCTGAGCACTGACCCCCGTACATATGGGCCGGTAGGGTTGGGCTCGGTCGCCGCTCACACCGGGGCGACCCGGTCCTGCCGTCAGCGGCGGGACGCAGCCGGGGTCCGGGTTTCGGGGGACGAGCGTCGGGGCAGCAGCCCATGCTCCGTCGTTGATCTGACACCATTCCCCGGGGGCTCCGTCCGGCGGATGGACGGAGCTCGTTCGGGAAGCTTGCGACCAGGGACGGATGGGACCGCGCAGTGCGGGGCTATGAGAGCCAGGAGCGGGAGCCGGCGGCTGACGTCGACCACCTGACTCGGTTCGAAGCCGAGATGAAGCGGCTGAAGACCGAGCGGGAAAAGGCGATCCAGCATGCCGAGGACCTCGGCTACCAGGTCGAGGTGCTGCGCGCCAAGTTGCACGAGGCGCGCCGCACCATCATGTCCCGGCCCGCCTTCGACGGCGGCGACCTCGGGTACCAGGCCGAGCAGTTGCTGCGCAACGCGCAGATGCAGGCCGACCAGCTGCGGCAGGACGCCGAACGGGAGCTGAGCCAGGCCCGGGCGCAGACGCAGCGGATCCTGCAGGAGCACGCCGAGCAGGCGGCCCGCCTCCAGGCGGAGCTGCACCAGGAGGCCGTCAGCCGTCGGCAGCAGCTCGACCAGGAGCTGGCCGAGCGCCGGCAGAACGTCGAGTCGCACGTCAACGAGAACGTGGCGTGGGCCGAGCAGCTGCGCGCCCGCACCGAGGCGCAGGCCCGCCGGCTGCTCGACGAGTCGCGGGCCGAGGCCGAGCAGGCCCTGACCGCCGCCCGCGCCGAGGCCGAGCGAGTGGCGACGGAGGCCCGGCAACGGCTCCAGGCCGACGCCGAGTCGGCCCGCGCCGAGGCCGAGCAACTGCTGCTGCGGGCCCGCACCGACGCCGAGCGGCTGCTGAACGCCGCGTCCACGCAGGCCCAGGAGGCCAGCGACCACGCGGAGCAGCTGCGCACCTCCACCGTCACCGAGTCCGACGCCGCCCGCCGGCAGGCCGGCGAGCTCAGCCGCGCCGCCGAGCAGCGCATGTCCGAGGCCGAGGAGGCGCTGCGCAAGGCGCAGGCCGAGGCCGACAAGCTGCTCGCCGAGGCCAAGGAGACCGCGTCGAAGGCGCTCGCGGGCGCCGAGTCGGCCAACGAGCAGCGCACCCGCACCGCGAAGGAACAGGTCGCCCGGCTGGTCAGCGAGGCCACCAAGGAGGCCGAGACCACCAAGGCGGACGCCGAGCAGCTCGTCGCCGACGCCCGCACCGAGGCCGAGAAGATCGTCGCGGAGGCCTCCGAGAAGGCCCGCACGCTCACCGCCGAGGAAAGCGCCACCCAGCTGTCGAAGGCGGCGAAGACCGCCGAGGACGTCCTCATCAAGGCCCAGGAGGACGCCCAGCGCACCACCAGGGCCGCCGCCGAGGAGGCCGAGCGGATCCGCCGCGAGGCGGAGACCGAGGCGGACCGGCTGCGCGCCGAGGCGCACGACATCGCCGAGCAGCTCAAGGGCTCGGCGAAGGACGACACCAAGGAGTACCGCGCCAAGACGGTCGAGCTGCAGGAGGAGGCCCGCCGGCTGCGCGGCGAGGCCGAGCAGCTGCGCGCCGACGCGGTCGCCGAGGGCGAGAAGATCCGCGCGGAGGCCCGCAAGGAGGCCGTCCAGCAGATCGAGGAGGCGGCCAGGACCGCCGAGGAGCTGCTGTCCAAGGCGAAGGCCGACGCGGACGAGCTGCGGCAGAAGGCCACCGCGGACAGCGAGAAGGTGCGCACCGAGGCCATCGAGCGCGCCACCGCGCTGCGCCGGCAGGCCGCCGAGACCCTGGAGCGCACCCGCGCGGAGGCCGAGCGCTCCCGCGAGGAGGCGGTGGAGCTCGCCGAGACCATCACCTCGAACGCCGAGCAGGCCGCGCGCGAGCTGCGCGAGGAGACCGAGCGCGGCATAGAGGTCCGGCAGGCGGAGGCAGCCGAGGAGCTGACCCGGCTGCAGACGGAGACGGAGAGCCGGCTGGCCTCCGCCGAGCAGGCGCTCACCGACGCCCGCGAGGAGGCCGCGCGGATCCGCCGCGAGGCCGTCGAGGAGACCGAGCGGCTGCGCTCCGAGGCCGCCGAGCGGATCCGCAGCCTCCAGCAGCAGGCCGACGCGGAGGCGGAGCGGCTGCGCAACGAGGCCGCCGCCGACGCGTCCGCCTCGCGCGCCGAGGGCGAGGCCGTCGCCGTCCGGCTGCGTTCCGACGCCGCCGCCGAGGCGGAGCGCCTCAAGACCGAGGCGCAGGACACCGCCGACCGGGTGCGCGCGGAGGCGCAGGCCGCGGCCGAGCGGCTGGCCGACGAGGCGTCCGAGACGCTGGCCGCCGCCCAGGAGGAGGCCGTCCGGCGTCGGCGCGAGGCCGAGGAGCTGCTCGGTTCCGCCCGCCAGGAGGCCGGCCAGGAACGCGAGCGGGCCCGCGAGCAGAGCGAGGAACTGCTGGCCTCGGCGCGCAAGCGCGTGGAGGAGGCGCAGACCGAGGCCGTCCGGCTGGTCGAGGAGGCGGACCGGCGGGCCACCGAGATGGTGTCGGCGGCCGAGCAGCACGCGCAGCAGGTGCGGGATTCCGTGGCCGGACTGCACGAGCAGGCGCAGGACGAGATCAGCGGGCTGCGCTCGGCCGCCGAGCACGCGGCCGACCGCGTCCGGCGCGAGGCCGAGGAGGAGGCGGACCGGGTCCGCGGCGACGCCTACGCCGAGCGGGAGCGGGCCGCCGAGGACGCGGGCCGGATCCGGCGGGAGGCGAGCGAGGCGGCGCAGGCGGCACAGGCGCTGGCCGAGCAGACCGTCGGCGAGGCGATCACCGAGGCGGAGCGGCTGCGCTCGGAGGCGTCCGCGCACGCCCAGCGGGTGCGCACCGAGTCGTCGGACACCATCGCCCAGGCCGAGCAGGACGCGTCGCGCACCCGCGCCGACGCCCGCGACGACGCGAACCGCATCCGCTCGGACGCGGCGACGCAGGCCGACACCCTCATCACCGAGGCCCGCAACGAGGCGGAGCGGCTCCAGACGGAGACCATCGCCGAGGCCGAGCGGCTGCAGTCCGAGACGATCGCGGAGGCCGAGCGGCTGCGTGCCGAGTCGATCGCCAAGGCGGAGAAGCTGATCTCGGACGCGTCGGGGGACGCCGAGCGGCTGCGCGCCGAGGCCGCCGAGACCGTGGGGTCCGCGCAGCAGCACGCCGAGCGGGTCCGTGCCGAGGCGGAGCGCGTCCGGACGGAGGCGGCCGCGGAGGCCGACCGTCTGATGAGCGTGGCCCGCGAGGAGGCCGACTCGACGCTGGACGAGGCCCGCAAGGAGGCCAACAAGAGGCGTTCCGAGGCGGCCGAGCAGGTCGACACCCTCATCACGGAGACCGCGGCCGAGGCGGACAAGCTGCTCTCCGAGGCGCAGACCCAGGCGCAGAAGACCACCGCGGACGCGGAGGCGCAGGCCGACTCGATGGTCGGCGCGGCCCGCAGTGAGGCCGACCGGCTGGTCTCCGAGGCGACGGTGGAGGGCAACTCCCGGGTGGAGAAGGCCCGTACGGACGCGGACGAGCTGCTCATCGGCGCCCGGCGTGACGCCACGGCCATAAGGGAGCGGGCCGAGGAGCTGCGCGACCGCATCACGAGCGAGATCGAGTCGCTGCACGAGCGGGCCCGCCGTGAGGCCGCCGAGACGATGAAGTCGACCGGCGACCGCTGCGACGCGCTCATCAAGGCGTCCGAGGAACAGCTCGCGAAGGCGCAGGCCAAGGCGCGGGAGCTGGTGTCGGATGCCAACTCCGAGGCCGGAAAGGTCCGCATCGCCGCCGTGAAGAAGGCGGAGGGGCTGCTCAAGGAGGCCGAGCAGAAGAAGGCGGCGCTGGTGCGGGAGGCCGAGGAGCTCAAGGCCGAGGCGATCCGCGAGGCGCGGCGCACGGTCGAGGAGGGCAAGCGGGAGCTGGAGGTCCTGGTGCGCCGGCGCGAGGACATCAACGCCGAGATCTCCCGCGTCCAGGACGTGCTGGAGGCGCTGGAGTCCTTCGAGGCGCCGGCCGGGAGCAAGGACGGGGGCGTCAAGGCGGGCGCTGCCATCGGAGCTCCCCGATCGGGTGGGAAGCCCTCGGACGGCTAGCGGAATGTGTGGATTGGGTTAAAGTCTGGGGCCTTTGACCGGACCTTTGGCAAGGGCTGTGCCGCTCAGCCACCCAAAAGGGGTGTCATTCTCCAGATCAAACACGCATACGCTCGATGACACACCGCTCAGGCCCCTAGGATTCCACCTATCACCTCACCGGTCTCATTCGACAGGAACCCCATGAGCGACACTTCCCCCTACGGCTTCGAGCTTGTGCGGCGTGGGTACGACCGCGCTCAGGTGGACGAACGCATCTCGAAGCTCGTCTCCGACCGTGACAGCGCTCTGGCCCGTATCACTGCTCTGGAAAAGCGCATCGAGGAGCTCCACCTCGAGACGCAGAACGCCCAGGCCCAGGTAAGCGACGCGGAGCCGTCGTACGCCGGTCTCGGCGCGCGTGTCGAGAAGATCCTCCGCCTCGCCGAGGAAGAGGCCAAGGACCTGCGCGAGGAGGCCCGTCGCGCGGCCGAGCAGCACCGGGAGCTCGCCGAGTCGGCCGCCCAGCAGGTGCGCAACGACGCAGAATCGTTCGCTGCGGAGCGCAAGTCCAAGGCGGAGGACGAGGGCGTCCGGATCGTCGAGAAGGCCAAGAGCGACGCGTCGCAGCTGCGTTCCGAGGCGCAGAAGGACGCTCAGTCGAAGCGTGAGGAGGCGGACGCCCTCTTCGAGGAGACCCGCGCGAAGGCCGCACAGGCCGCCGCCGACTTCGAGACCAACCTCGCCAAGCGCCGCGAGCAGTCGGAGCGCGACCTGGCGTCCCGTCAGCAGAAGGCGGAGAAGCGTCTCGCGGAGATCGAGCACCGCGCGGAGCAGCTGCGTCTGGAGGCGGAGAAGCTGCGCACCGACGCCGAGCGTCGTGCCCGTCAGACCGTCGAGACGGCGCAGCGCCAGGCCGAGGACATCGTGGCCGACGCGAACGCCAAGGCGGACCGGATCCGCTCCGAGTCCGAGCGCGAGCTGGCGGCGCTCACCAACCGCCGCGACAGCATCAACGCCCAGCTGACGAACGTCCGCGAGATGCTCGCCACGCTGACCGGCGCCGCGGTGGCCGCGGCCGGCGCGCCGTCCACGGACGACGAGCCGATCTCGCGCGGGGTGCCGGCGCAGCAGTCGCGGTAACGAGCGGGGACACGGGGAACGGACAGCTGTCGAGCCCTCTGCCACTCCGGTGGCAGGGGGCTTTGCCGCGCTTTAGCGTGGCCGCATGATCGAGCTGTCGGGACTGACCAAGCGGTACGGCGACACGGTGGCGGTGAACAACCTCAGCTTCACCGTCAGACCGGGCATCGTCACGGGCTTCCTCGGTCCGAACGGCGCCGGGAAGTCCACCACCATGCGGATGATGCTCGGTCTCGACCGGCCGACCGCGGGGGACGTCCTGATCGACGGGCAGCACTACGACCGGCTCAAGGATCCCCTCACCTACATCGGCGCCCTGCTGGACGCCAAGGCCATGCACGGCGGACGCAGCGCCTTCAACCATCTGCTGTGTCTCGCGCAGAGCAACGGCATCCCGCGGAGCCGGGTGCACGAGGTGCTGGACACCGTCGGGCTCACCTCCGTGGCGCGGAAGAAGGCCAAGGGGTTCTCGCTGGGCATGGGGCAGCGGCTGGGCATCGCCGGCGCGCTCCTCGGGGACCCCCGGATCCTGATGTTCGACGAGCCGGTCAACGGCCTCGACCCCGAGGGCATCCACTGGATCCGCACCCTGATGAAATCGCTGGCCTCGCAGGGGCGGACGGTGTTCGTCTCCTCCCATCTGATGAGCGAGATGGCGCTCACCGCGGATCATCTCGTCGTCATCGGGAAGGGCCGGCTGCTCGCCGACACCTCCATGGCCGACTTCATCGCGCAGAACTCGCGCAGCTACGTCCGTATCCGCACCCCGCAGCGGGAGCGGCTGCTCGATGTGCTGCACGACGCCGGGACGGTGGTCGTCGAGACCGGCGGCGGGGCGCTGGAGGTCGACGACGGCAAGCCCGAGCACATCGGCGAGCTGGCCGCGCGGCACCAGATCGTGCTTCACGAGCTGAGCCCCCAGCGGGCTTCACTGGAGGAGGCGTTCATGCAGCTGACCGCGGAGTCGGTCCAGTACCACGCGCACACGGACGTGCCGATGGACATGCCCCCGGACGTGCCAGCGGGCATGCCCGACGTACAGCCCAGGCAGCAGTGGGGCGACGACTGGACGAGGAGCTGACGATGGCGGCGACCCAGGTCATCCGGTCCGAATGGACCAAGATCCGGTCGGTGGCGTCCACGGTGTGGACGCTCTCCCTCGCCGTGGTGGTCACCGTCGCCCTCGGCGTGCTGATCTCGGCGCTGTCGAGCCACGAGTTCGACAACATGAGCCGCAACGACCGGCTCTCCTTCGACCCCACCTTCGTCAGCTTCGCCGGGATGACCCTCGGTCAGCTCGCGATGATCGTGTTCGGGGTGCTGGTGGTGTCGAACGAGTACAGCACCGGCATGATCCGCACCTCGCTGGCCGCCGTGCCGCAGCGCGGCGCCTTCCTGTTCAGCAAGATCGCGGTGGCCACCGGGCTCTCGCTGGCCGTGGGGCTCGTGACCAGCTTCGTCACCTTCTTCCTCGGGCAGGCCATGCTCGGCTCGCACCGGGCGTCGATCGAGGACAGCGGCGTCCTGCGGGCGGTGGTCGGCGGCGGTCTGTACATGACGCTCATCGCCGTCTTCTCGATGGGCGTGGCCACGATGCTGCGCTCGCCGATGCTGTCGCTCGGCATCCTGATGCCGTTCTTCTTCCTGATCTCCAACATCCTCGGCAACGTCTCCGCCACGAAGAAGATCGGCCGGTATCTGCCCGACCAGGCGGGCAGCAGGGTCATGCAGGTGGTCACGCGGATCGACGACGACACCCCGTACGGCCCCTGGGGCGGGTTCGCGATCATGGCGCTGTGGACGGCGGCGGCCCTCGCCGGCGGCTACCTCCTGCTGAAGAAACGCGACGCGTAACGCTTTGGGCTTTGCTTTCATTTGAGCGGAACCGTCAGCGCCCCGATAGTCTCCTAACCCTTACGGGGGCGTGTGCCCTGCTGTCCCTGAACCTTTCGATGGGTGCGGAGCATGATCGAAGCAGTCGGCCTGACCAAGCGCTACGGCGACAAGACCGCTGTGTACAACCTTTCCTTCCAGGTACGCCCCGGCGCCGTCACGGGCTTCCTCGGGCCCAACGGCTCGGGCAAGTCCACGACCATGCGGATGATCCTGGGCCTGGACAACCCGACCGCCGGGTCCGTGACGATCGGCGGCTACCCGTACCGCCGGCTGCCCAACGCCGCCCGCCAGGTGGGCGCCCTGCTGGACGCCAAGGCGGTGCACGGCGGCCGGCACGCCCGCAACCACCTGCTGAGCCTGGCCCAGCTGTCCGGCATCCCGGCCCGGCGGGTCGACGAGGTGCTCGGCGTGGTCGGCCTCCAGGACGTGGCCCGCAAGCGCTCCAAGGGCTTCTCCCTGGGCATGGGCCAGCGGCTCGGCATCGCGGCCGCCCTGCTCGGCGACCCCCAGGTGCTGCTCTTCGACGAGCCGGTCAACGGCCTCGACCCCGAGGGCATCCTCTGGGTGCGCAACCTGATGAGGGCCCTGGCCGCCGAGGGCCGCACGGTGTTCGTCTCGTCCCATCTGATGAGCGAGATGGCGCTGACGGCCGACCACCTGATCGTCATCGGGCGCGGCCAGCTGCTCTCCGACATGAGCGTGAAGGACTTCATCTCGGCCAACTCCGCCGACTTCGCGCGCGTGCGGACCCCGCACACCGACCCGCAGCTGCGCGAGAAGCTGGCCTCGGCGCTCACCGAGGCGGGCGGCCACGTCCTGCCCGAGCAGGACGGCGCGCTGCGGGTGACGGGACTGCCCTTGCCCCGGATCAGCGACATCGCCCACGACAGCGACGTGCGTCTGTGGGAGCTGTCGCCGCACCAGGCCTCCCTGGAGGAGGCGTACATGCGGATGACGCAGGGCGCCGTGGACTACCGGTCGACCAGCGACCAGAAGGCCGGCCTCCAGCAGCAGCTGCCGCCCGGCGCGCAGCCGCCGATGCCGGTACCGGGCCAGGGCCAGCCGGGCTGGTACGCCCCGCCGGCCCCGCAGCAGGGCTACGCGCCCGCCCAGCCGGCCCAGGCGCCTCCGGCGGCGTCCTACGGGGCGTACGGCGTCCCGGGAGCGCCCGGCGCGGCTCCCGGCCCGAACATCGCCAACCCGTATGCACAGCCGCCCGCACAGGCGCCGGCCGCTCCGCCGGCGCCCGGGCCCGCGGCGCCGTCCGCGCCGGCTCCCTCGCTGGACAAGGCGCCCGCCGCAGCACCGGCGCCCGAAGCCGCGCCGGCTCCCGCGCCCGCCTCCGCCCCCGACGCCCCGACCGAGTCCGAGGACGCCCGATGAGCACCCCGCAGCCCCCGTCTCCGCAGGCCGCACCCGCCTGGCAGACGGCGCCCGGCGCCTCGTACACCGCGGCCGGCCCCGTCTACACCTCGCCGATCCCGGTCGTGCGCACGCACCTCGGTAACGCCATCGCCTCGGAATGGACCAAGATCCGGTCGGTGCGTTCCACGATGTGGACGCTCGGCGTGTATGTGCTGCTCGTCGTGGGCATCGGGCTGCTGGCCGGTGCGATCGTCGCCGCGAACGCCACCGAGCAGGACCTCTCGGGCAGCACGGCGCTGTCGTTCGGCTTCTTCGGACTGCTCCTCGGCAGCATGTGCGTCATCACGCTCGGCGTGCTGACCACCGCCTCCGAGTACGGCACCGGCATGATCCGCACGACCATGGTGGCCTGCCCCTCGCGCGGCCGGGTCCTCGCGGCGAAGGCGATCGTGTTCTTCGTCGTCGCCTTCACGGTGACGCTCGTGTCCACGGGCCTCGTGGCGATGGCGCACGTGGCGATGCTCTCCGGCGCCCGCTCGCCGAGCGGCGAGGAGTGGCTCAAGGCCACCGTGGGCGTGTCCCTCTACATGGCCCTGCTCGGGCTCGTCTCGCTGGCCGTCGGCTCGATCATCCGGCACTCGGCGGGCGCCATCACCATCATGATCGGTCTGCTGCTGGCCCCGCTGGTCATCGCGATCTTCATGTTCTCGGCCTCGCTGGAGAGCCTGCGCCAGGCCCTCTTCGAGTACTCGATCCCCAGCCAGCTCGGCGTCTTCTACGCGACCTCGCTCAGCGAGAGCGGCCCGACCGGCTGGGACCCGCTGTGGATCGCGCTGGGCATGACCACCGTCGTGCTCGGCGCCGCCTTCGCGCTGCTGGAGCAGCGGGACGTGTAGCCCGCCCCGCACCTCCACGCCGAGAGCCGAAGGGGCCCGGGTTCAGAACCTGGGTGCGTTACGGGACCGCTGCATCCCCGGGGTGCGGCGGTCCCGTGCGTTCCAGCACGCCTTGTGCCAGTGACGTCGGTCGTCGACGCCCGCGTGCTCCGGCCAGGCCACCACGTGCGGGACGCCGCCGGGGATCAACTGGTCGCAGCCGGGGCACCGGTACGTCTTGCCCTGGGCGCTCGCCCCGGCCACGTGCCGTACGCTCCACTGCTCGCCGTGCCAGTCCTGCGCCGACTCCCAGCCGCCGTAGCGGCTCGTGCGGTCGTCCTCGGCGCTCCGGCCCGACGAGCCCTCATCCTTGGGTCGGTTGCGACGCGGCGACACAGGACACCTCACGGGGCTATACAGGGGGCAGGGCCGTTCTCCAGCGTACGCGGCGCGAGCCAGGGCACCCGTGGGGCGACGGACCCGCAGGCCCCCTTCCCCGACGTCGCATTCGGCAGACAATCCGCAAATCTCTCCGCCAGGCCGTGTCCTCGGCACGTGTCGGACGGTTATGCCGGGTGGGGGAGCTCCGTGTCGGAGCCAAGGAAGCAGGAAAGTCCATGCGCGTTGGAAGTTTTGTACTGGGGGCCCAGTTCCCCGGCCAGGGTCAGGGCGAGGCGCTGCACCGCGCGGTCCGCTCGGCCGAGGTCGCCGAGGAGGCGGGTCTCGACTCGGTCTGGCTGGCCGAGCACCACTTCGTGCCGTACGGCACCTGCCCGTCGGCGGTCACGCTCGCCGCTCTGCTGCTGGGCCGCACCCGCCGCATCAGAGTGGGCACCGCGGTCAGCGTGCTGCCCACCGTCCATCCCGTGGCGCTCGGCGAACAGGCCGCGCTGCTGCATCTGACCAGCGGCGGCCGCTTCTCGCTGGGCGTGGGCCGCGGCGGGCCGTGGGTCGACCTCGAGGTGTTCGGCTCCGGGCTGGAGGCGTACGAGAAGGGCTTCCCGGAATCACTCGATCTGCTGGTGCGCTGGCTGCGTGAACCCTCGGTCGGGGCCGACGGCGAGCGCTTCCGCTTCCGTGAAGTCCCCGTCGTGCCCAGGCCGTCGGAGGCCCTGACGGAGGCGACGGGGCCGGAGGTCGTCGTCGCCTGCACCTCTCCGGCGAGCGTGCGGCTGGCAGCCGAACGCGGTCTGCCGATGCTGCTCGGCATGCACGTCGGGGACGAGGAGAAGGCCGAGATGGTCGCCCAGTGGCGGCGGTTCGCCCGCGCGGCGGGGCGGACCGAGGGCGAGATCCGCGGCGCGGCGCATGTCTCCGCGGGCGTCTGCCAGATCGCGGACCGGCGCACGGACGCGGTGGAGACCCTGGTGAAGGCCATGCCGGGCTGGCTGAAGCAGGGACTCGACGCCCATGTCACCGTGGACGGCCGGCCCCGCTCCATGCGAGACCCGGTGGCGTACACCGAACTGCTCTGCGGACTGCACCCGGTGGGCACCCCGAGGCTCTGCGCCGACCGCCTCGCGGCCACCAGCGAGCGAACGGGCATCTCGCGCTTCGCCCTGCTCGTCGAGGGCTCGGGCGACCTGGCGGCCACCGAGGAGAACGTACGGCGGCTGGGCTCGGAGGTGCTCCCCCACCTCCGGTGAGCGGCCCAGCCGGCCGCTGAGCCTGCCGCTCCCGTGATGCTCCCGTGGTGACGGGAACCTCCCGCGTCAGGAGCGGCAAGCGACATCGTCATGCCGTCAGCAGTCCCGGAATTCCGGGGACTGGTTGAGCACCTGGCTGCGGACCGAGGTGAAGCGGTTCAGCTTCTCGTCGACAGCCGAGTCCAACGGGAACACCGCCACCCGGTGGCAGTTCTGGAAGGCGAGCCGCACACCGAAGTGCCGCTGCAGCGCGCCGCGTATGGCGTCACTCGCGAGCGCGCGCAGCAGCTGCCCGCGTGCCTGCTCGTCCGGCGGGGGCGTCTGGTTGTCGGCGAAGTCTCCGCCGTCCACCTTCAGCTGGGCCACCAGGGAGCTGACCATCTCCCATGCGTAGGGCAGGGAGGTCCGGACGCAGTCGACGAATTCTGCTTCGTCGACCTCGCCTCGCTCGGCCTGATCGAGTAGGGCCGGTGAGACGTCGAGCGACATGGGTACTCCTCTCGCACCCCCGAGAACGACGAGGGTTGACGGACAGGGAAAGGGAGTCCGCCATGCCGAAATACCGCACACGCTGAGTACACGCATCGCGACCTCCCGTTCACTACGGTAGGCAACGGACGGTGACCGCACCAGGAGAATGAGCACATAGGGAACCCCTGTTGGGCACACAATCGGCCACGGTCGAACAGAGGTTTTCCTGATCAAAAGGGGCGGGGCCCAAGGGTCGCGCGTTGCGTGCGGGGCCGGGATACCGGGCGGGCGGATCGCGAGCACCGCGGGGCGTCGGATAGCGTTGCCGACCATGCGTCTCGTCATCGCCCGGTGCTCCGTCGACTACGCCGGCCGGCTCACCGCCCACCTCCCCTCCGCCCCCCGTCTGATCCTGGTGAAGGCGGACGGCAGCGTCTCCATCCACGCGGACGACCGGGCCTACAAGCCCCTCAACTGGATGTCGCCGCCCTGCACGCTGAAGGAGGATGCGGGGGACTCCGAAGGCGTGGCGGGCGTCTGGACCGTCGTCAACAAGGGCGGTGAGAAGCTCATCATCACGATGGAGGAGATCCTCCACGACTCGTCGCACGAACTGGGCGTCGATCCCGGCCTGATCAAGGACGGCGTGGAAGCGCACCTGCAGGAGCTGCTCGCGGACCGCATCGAGACCCTCGGCGAGGGCTACACCCTCATCCGCCGCGAGTACATGACGGCCATCGGCCCGGTCGACATCCTGTGCCGGGACGCGGACGGGCAGACCGTCGCGGTGGAGATCAAACGGCGCGGCGAGATCGACGGGGTCGAGCAACTCACCCGCTACCTCGAGCTGTTGAACCGCGACCCGCATCTCGCCCCGGTCCGCGGCGTCTTCGCCGCCCAGGAGATCAAGCCCCAGGCCCGCGTCCTCGCCACGGACCGCGGCATCGGCTGCACGGTCCTCGACTACAACGCCATGCGCGGCATCGAGGACGACAAGCTGCGGCTGTTCTGACGTCCGCCACGACGTCCGTGCGGCGTCCCTACCGCATCCGTACGACGACGAGGGCCGGGTTCCCGAAGAGGAACCCGGCCCTGTCGTATGCCCGGGGCCGTGCCCCTTCGGCTCAGATCACCTCGTCCGGCGAGGTCTCCGCCGAGCCGGAGGGAGCGGAGAGCCCGGAGGAGGTCATCGTGCTGCCGACGGGCGCGGAGGACACGGAGTTGCCGCCGGAGGTCGACGTGCCGCCGGAGGGCGTCGGACCGGTCGTGTCCGAAAGAGTCGGCGACGGCGACGCCGAGCCGGTCCCGCCGCTGGAGGACGCGGACGCCGACGGCGAAGGCGACCCGGACCGGGTCGGACTGGACGACGGCCGGCCGCTCGGCTTCGGCGTACCGGAAGGCTTCCCGTCCCCGGGATCCTGCGAGCTGCTCGCCGACGCCGACGGTCCCGCCGTCCCCGTGGGAGTCGGGTCGTCCGAGGTGCCCATGGTCCCGTCCGGGCCCGGGTCCGTCGGGCTGCCGGTCGCCTCGCCCCTGTCGGTGGAGCCGTCGCCGCCCGGGGTGTCCGCGCCGACCTCGCCGTCGTCGACGCCGACGGAGGCGGACGGGTTGACGCCGACCCGGTCGGAGGGGTCGTCGGCGTCCTTGTGGGAGGTCGCGCCGAGCGTGACCACCGTGCCCAGGACGGCGACGAGCAGCGCGCCGGCGCCGACCCCGACCAGGTTGCGCCTGGCCAGGCTCCGCAGGCCGCCGCGGGTGTGGCGGATCGGCTTGGCGGGCGGTTCGCGGCGGGCGACGAGGGTCTCGGCCTCCGGCGGGAAGGTCGGGAGCGCCGCCTGGACGCCGCGGGGCGGAGACGCCTGCTCCTCGTGGCGGACGGTGTCGGGCGCGTCGTCGGCGAACGTCGCGGCGGGCAGGCCGGGCACGTCGCCGGAGCGGTCGGCGACCAGCGCGAGGGCACGGCGGCCGGCGACGGTGCCGCGCTTGTCGGCGATCGTGCCGCGCAGGGCGAGCGAGGCCTCGAGCTCGGAACGGGCCCGGTCCAGGTCGCCGGTGCACAGCGCCAGGACGCCGAGCTCGTGGTGGAAGTAGGCGCGGTCCGCGGACTGCGCCGCGAGCCGCGCGGCCTCCGCGCCTTCGTGCAGAGCGCTCGACCAGACGCTCCACTGCAGCCCCGCGGCGAACGCGGGGGCCGCCGTGCGGGCGAGCCGGACGGCGGTGGCCTCCTCGCCCTCCTCGGGCCGGGTCGTGTCGGGGACGACGGCCGCGAGGGCGGCGAGGACGGCGTCGGCCTCCGCGCAGACCCGGTCCGGGGTGACCGAGGGGTGCCCGGTCCACCAGGCGTAGTGCTGGGCGGCGGCGTGGGCGCGGGTCTCGACGTCGTCGGCGTATCCGGCGGCCTCGAGCTGGGCCTGGACTCCGGCGGCGAGACGGTAGCGGTTGCCGACCGGGGAGACGAGCCCGCAGCCCATCAGCTCGCCGAGGGCCGCGTCGGCGTGGGTGTCGCCCACCAGGGCGGGCAGATGGGCCTGGTGCGGGACCTCGCCGCCGAGGGCGACGGCGAACCGCAGGGCTGCGCGGGCGGAGGCGCTGAGGCGGGCGGCGAGCAGCGGGGCGGGGGCGGCGGCCTCGCCGAGGGAGGGCAGGGATATCTCCTCGGCCTCCCCGGCGCCGGCGACGGCTTCGGCGGGGGTGGGGAGCGTCCGGGCGTCCTCGAAGACGCCGAACGCGTCGACCGCGTCGGCGCTGGCCCGCAGCCGGTCGCGCTGCGCGAGCAGGGCGCCGGCCTGCACGAACCGCAGCGGCAGGCCCTCGGACTCGAACCAGAGGTCGCCGGCCCAGTTGGCCTCCTCCTCGGTGAGGACCCGGCCGACGGCGCGCTCGATGACCTCGACGCCGCCCGCACGGTCGAGACCGGTGAGGACGACCTCCTCGACGGCCGAGTCAGCGGTCGGCAGTGGGGTGTCCGGCGTCGCGCCGAGCAGGAAGGCGCACTCGGGCGTCGCGTCCAGCAGGTCGTCGAGGGCGGCGCCGCCGAGGTCGAGGTCGTCGACCACCACGACCGCTCCGACATCGCGGACCAGGTCGCGCAGCTCGTCCTCGTCGGGGCGGTGCTGCGGGGCGTCGAAGACGGCGTGGAAGAGATCGTGCAGCAGGTCGCCGGCAGTGCGCAGACGGCCGCTGAGGCGGACGACTCCGTCGGGGGCGAGGTCCTCACAGTCCTCGGCGACCAGGTCGAGGAGGCTGGTGCGGCCGGAGCCGGGGGCGCCGGTGAGACGGACGGAGCGACCGCGGGCGAGGAGCCGGACCAGCTGTTCGCGTTCGTCCTGGCGGCCCAGGAGCGGCCGTGCGGGCGGGGCGTTGCCGGCGGGCGCGGCCGGCCGGGCGGCGCGCTCGGCCTCGGCGCGCCGCTCGGGCGTGCGCCTCGCGGGCCGCTCGGCCCGCTCGGTGGGCGGGCACAGCTCGATCTCGCTGCCGTCGACGGGGTTGACGGTGAGCAGATGGTCGCCGGCGACCAGCCGTACCGTGCGGGCCAGGGCCGGGGCGGGCTGGCCGAAGTCGGGCGTGAGGGGGTCCCTGGACGGGCGCGGGCGCGAGGTCTGGCCGGGCCCGGAGTCGAAGGCGCTCGACCGGGAGGCGTCTCCCTCGTCGTGGCCGTGCTCCTCGGGTCCCCGGGTGTTCGGGTCCATGGGTCAAGCCCCCCAAAAGCGTCGTGTGGCGGTAGCCCCTCCCGGCCTTGCCGCACACTGGGCTGTCGCTTATGGTCCGGTGCCCGCTCGAGGGCTGCGGGCGGCGGGCAGACGAACCGTAAACCTTCGCACAGTATCTACGACAGCCCGGGGTGCCGGGCCGCCCGAAGCGTCACGGTCTCGTGAGGATTGCACCCGGCCCCTCGCACCCGTCGCGCCCGTCCCACGCTTCCCGCCGCAGGCCACACCCCCCTTGTGCGTCAGACGCGGGGCAGGGACTCCACTCCGATGCCGCCCTCGATCGCGAGGATCCGGTGCAGCCGGGTGGCCACCAGCAGGCGTTGCATCTGCGGCGGCACGCCGCGCAGCACCAGGCGCCGGCCGCAGCGGCCGGCCCGTCGGTGGACGCCCATGATGACGCCGAGTCCGGTGGCGTCCCACGAGTCGAGTCCGGACAGGTCGAGCACCAGGTCGCCGACTCCGTCGTCGACCGCCGTGTGCAGGGCCGTACGGGCGTCCGCCGCGCTGCGGACGTCGAGGCGGCCCCCGACGACCAGCTCGACGTGGTCGCCCTTGATGTGCATAGCGCTCCCCTAAGCGTGCGTCTCGTGCTCCGCGGTGTGGTGTCCGGTGTTGCATGCTCTGACTGCGAGAAGCGGTCAGAGGTTGCCGTCTGTGAGCGAACCGATACCCAATTCACCCGCAAGGGTGAGGCTCCTGGGACCTGTGCGGTTCCGGTGCCTGTAGAGCCCTGCCCGCTCACGCGCCCGATGTCACCGGCGTCAACCATCCGGCGCAGCCGCCCCGGTTGCCTGTCCATCTGCCTCTCGGCCGGAGATTAGCGCTCGTGAGGCACTGCGTGACCGGTTAGTAACGCGTCTCACGTCTCACGGCGTGAGACGCCGGTCACGTCGTCAAATCCTGTCCGATTCAGGCCGATTGGCACCGTCCTGAGCAGGCGCCGGTCCCCTGCCGGGGGCCGCCGGTCCGGCCGTCCGCGGACCGTGACGAAGAGAACGGAGCGGATGCCCGGGGACGGTCTAGATTGGCGGCATGGTCAATCTGACGCGCATCTACACGAGGACCGGCGACCAGGGCACCACCAATCTCGGCGACATGAGCCGGGTCGCCAAGACGGACCTGCGGATCGCCGCCTACGCCGACGCCAACGAGGCGAACGCGGTCATCGGCACGGCCCTCGCACTGGGCGGACTCGACGAGGAGACGGCCGAGGTGCTCATCCGCGTCCAGAACGACCTGTTCGACGTGGGCGCCGACCTGTCGACGCCGGTGGCGGAGAACCCGGAGTTCCCGCCCCTGAGGGTCGAGCAGTTCTACATCGACCGGCTGGAGGCGGACTGCGACCGCTTCAACGGGCAGTTGGAGAAGCTGCGGTCGTTCATCCTGCCCGGCGGCACCCCGGGCGCGGCGCTGCTGCACCAGGCGTGCACGGTGGTCCGCCGCGCCGAACGCTCCACATGGGCCGCCCTGGAGGCGCACGGCGAGCGGATGAACCCGCTCACCGCGACCTACCTCAACCGGCTGTCGGACCTGCTGTTCATCCTCGCCCGCACCGCCAACAAGGCGGTCGGGGACGTGCTGTGGGTGCCGGGCGGGGAGCGCTAGCCCATCTTGGCCGGTTCCCGCTCCGGGCCGCCCTTCGGTTCCCGCTTCGGGAAGAGGGTGTAGCTCGCGGCGATGACGACGTTGACGCCCACGACCGACAGCATCCGCTGCTGCCACGCCCGCAGCGATCCGGTGTCGCCGTCGCCGCCGACGTACCGGACGGCCGCCTGGAGCAGGGCGACGGCGACCAGTGCCGCGAGGGTCCACCGGCCCGCGACCCTCCACTCGTGGACGGCGCGGGCCGTGCCGTACTTCGGGGGCCGCTCCGGGGGCGGGCCGTCGGCGAAGCGGTGGGCGACCCGGGCGTCGGCCCACTTGATCGTGGAGTGGCCGAGGCCCACGGTGAAGCCGATGTAGACGGCGGCGAGGCCGTGCCGCCAGTCCGGCTCGGCGCCGTTCCTGAGGTCGGCCGCGGTCACGGCGAACAGCACGATCTCCAGCAGCGGCTCGCACAGCAGCAGGGCGAGGCCCAGCCGTGGCATCCGGAACACGTACCGCAAGGCCAGCCCGGCGGCCAGCAGCACCCAGAAGGCCGCCTCGCAGACGATGATCAGTGTGACGACCACGGTTGGCTCCTCTCGGTCACCGTCCAAGGCTCCCGTCCCGGGCTGCCGGACGCGTCGTCGCCGGTGACGAGGTCGCGGTACATCGAAAGATGCAGTTCCGGACCGTCCCCGGGGAGCAGGCGCACGCCGGGCGAGGCGTGTTGGATGGAGGGCATGGCCGTACGACGACTGCCCCGCCCGCACCGTTTCGACGTCTGCGTCGCGGCCGGCGGGCTGCTGGGCGGGCTGTTCCTGGTGGTGATCGGTCTGGGCACCCGTCCGTCCGACGACCCGATCACGCTGTTCGACGGCCCCTGGCCGGTGCTGGCGCCGCTCGCCGTGATGGCCGCCAGCGAGGTGGCGCGCCGGGCGGCTCCCCGCGCGGCCCTGCTCACCGGCACGGCCGCGATCACCGCGGACCTGGTGACCCAGGGCAATCTGTCCACGATCCTGATGTTCACGGACCTCGTGTACGCGGCCGTCCTGTACAGCCCGCCCGCCTCCGCCCGTCGCATCCAGTGGATCACCGGGCTGCTCACGGTGGCCGGGACGCTGGTGCCGTTCGCGCTCTGGCGGGTGCCCGAGGCCCTGCTGATCGGCGTGGTCGTCGGCGTCGTCGCGTACGGGCCCGCCGCCACCGGGTGGATCGTCCGCAACCACCGGGACGCCGCCGAGGCGGCGCAGCTGCGGGCCGAACAGACCGCGCTGCTCGCCGAGATGGACCGGACCCAGGCCGTCACCGCCGAACGGGCGCGGATGGCGAGGGAGTTGCACGACATGGTCGCCAACCACCTGTCCGCGATCGCCATCCACTCGACGGCGGCGCTGTCGATCGACGATCCGGACACGTCCCGGCAGGCGCTGACCGTCATCCGCGAGAACAGCGTCGAGGGGCTGACGGAGATGCGGCGGCTGATCGGAATCCTGCGCGACGGCAGCGGGGACCACGAACCCGCCGCGGCCGCCACCCTCGAGGGTCTGGCCGCCCTCGTCGACGGCGCCCGCGCCAACGGCCTCGACGTGACCCTCGACATGGCCCCGGACGCCGGCCGCGGCCGGGTTCCCGCCCCCGTCGAACTCGCCGCGTACAGGATCGTGCAGGAGTCGCTGACCAACGCCCTGAAGCACGCCTGCCCCGGCCGGGTCACCGTCGCCCTCCACCGGCGCGACGACACGCTCGACGTGCGGGTGAGCAGCCCCTACGGCCACCGGGACGGCCCACGCGCCCCGGGTTCCGGCGCCGGACTGGTCGGCATGCGGGAGCGGGCGGCCCTGCTGGGCGGCACGTTCCACGCCGGGCCGCACGGGCCTCGCTGGACCGTCCACACCGCCTTCCCGCTCGTCGAAGGAGAGCCCGCATGAGCTCCGTCGTCCGTGTGCTCGTGGCCGAGGACCAGTCCGCCGTGCGCGCCGGTCTGGTCCTCATCCTGCGCAGCGCGTCCGACATCGAGGTGGTCGGGGAGGCCGCGGACGGGGAGCAGGCGGTGGCGCTGGCCCGGGAGCTGCGGCCGGATCTGGTGCTGATGGACGTTCAGATGCCGCGCCTCGACGGGGTGTCGGCGACCCGGACGGTCGTCGAGGAGGGACTGGCCGACGTCCTCGTGCTGACCACCTTCGACCTCGACGCCTACGTCTTCGGGGCGTTGCGGGCCGGTGCGGCCGGGTTCCTGCTCAAGGACGCGGAGGCGCGGGACCTGCTGGCGGCGGTCCGCACCGTGGCGGCCGGCGAGGGACTGATCGCCCCGGCCGTGACCCGTCGTCTGATCGCCGAGTTCGCCGCCGCGCCCGCCCGGGCGCCGGGCGCCGATCCGGCCGTCCTCGACGCGCTCACCCGGCGCGAACGCGAGGTGCTGGCCTGTCTGGGCCGGGGGCTGTCCAACGCGGGGATCGCCGAGCGCCTCGACATGGCGGAGGCGACGGTGAAGACGCACGTCAGCCGGCTGCTGGCCAAGCTGGGACTGCGCAGCCGGGTGCAAGCGGCGGTCCTGGCTCAGGAGTTGGGCGTCGGGTGAATCCGGAAACGGAGTGCGTCGCAGTGGTCCAGACCTATTGACCCGTGGTCCAGACCTTTCTATTCTCGCGGCACCGTGGGCGTGAAGGCTCAGTCACGCCCCCCGACTCCCCCGAGGAGGCGCAGGATGCGCTTCAGACACAGAGCCGCGGCAGGGTTCGCGACGCTGTTGCTCCCCCTGGCCGGGCTGGTCGGCCTGGCGGGCCCCGCCCAGGCCGCCACGACCGCTGCCGCCACCTACACCAAGGCCTCGGACTGGGGCACCGGCTTCGAAGGCAGGTGGACGGTGAAGAACACCGGCACCACCGCCATCAGCTCCTGGACGGTCGAGTGGGACTTCCCGTCCGGGACCTCCGTCACCTCCGCCTGGGACGCCGACGTCACCTCCGCCGGCCTGCACTGGACCGCCAAGAACAAGTCGTGGAACGGCTCCCTCGCCCCCGGCGCCTCCGTCTCCTTCGGCTTCAACGGCGCCGGCTCCGGATCGCCCGCCAACTGCCGGCTGAACGGCGGCGGCTGTGACGGCACGTCGGTTCCCGGCGACTCCGCCCCCTCCGCCCCGGGCGCCCCCACGGCCTCCTCCGTCACCGACACCTCCGTGAAGCTGACCTGGTCCGCCGCCACCGACGACAAGGGCGTCAAGAACTACGACGTCCTGCGCGACGGCGCCAAGGTCGCCACCGTGACGACCACCTCCTACACCGACACCGGTCTGACCGCGGGCACCGACTACTCCTACGCCGTCCGGGCCCGCGACACCGCCGACCAGACGGGACCGACCGGCGGCGCCCTCGCCGTCCGCACCACCGGCGGCGGCACCACTCCCCCGACCACCGGCGACAAGGTCAGGCTCGGCTACTTCACCGAATGGGGCATCTACGGCCGCAACTACAACGTCAAGAACCTGGTGACGTCGGGCTCGGCCGCGAAGATCACCCACATCAACTACGCCTTCGGCAACGTCACGAACGGCCAGTGCGCGATCGGCGACTCCTACGCCGACTACGACAAGGCCTTCACCGCCGACCAGTCGGTCAGCGGCGTCGCCGACACCTGGGACCAGCCGCTGCGCGGCAACTTCAACCAGCTGCGCCAGCTGAAGGCCAAGTACCCGCACATCAAGGTGCTCTGGTCGTTCGGCGGCTGGACCTGGTCCGGCGGCTTCGCCCAGGCCGCGGCCAACCCGGCCGCGTTCGCCCAGTCCTGCTACAACCTGGTCGAGGACCCGCGCTGGGCCGACGTCTTCGACGGCATCGACATCGACTGGGAGTACCCGAACGCCTGCGGCCTGTCCTGCGACACCAGCGGGGCCGCGGCCTACAAGAACCTGATGCAGGCACTGCGCGCCAAGTTCGGCGCGAACTACCTGGTCACCGCGGCCACCACGGCCGACGGCACCTCCGGCGGCAAGATCGACGCCGCCGACTACGCGGGCGCCGCGAGCTACGTCAACTGGTACAACGTGATGACGTACGACTTCTTCGGCGCCTTCGACGCGGACGGTCCGACCGCCCCGCACTCCCCGCTGACGACCTACAGCGGCATCCCGCAGGCCGGGTTCACGACGGCCGACGCGATGGCCAAGTTCAAGGCGAAGGGCGTGCCCGCGAGCAAGCTGCTCATCGGCATCGGCTTCTACGGCCGCGGCTGGACGGGCGTCACCCAGGACGCCCCGGGCGGCACGGCCACGGGCCCGGCGCCGGGAACCTACGAGCAGGGCATCGAGGACTACAAGGTCCTCAAGACGTCCTGTCCAGCCACCGGCACGATCGCCGGCACGGCGTACGCGAAGTGCGGCAGCAACTGGTGGTCCTACGACACCCCGGCCACCATCGCCGGGAAGATGGCCTGGGCCAGGAACCAGGGCCTCGGCGGCGCGTTCTTCTGGGAGTTCAGCGGAGACACCGCAGGCGGTGAACTGGTCAGCGCCATCAACAGCGGAATGTCGTGACCGTCGCAGAAGAGTCCGGGTGACACGGCGAGTGGATGCGGCTACGCCACATTCACTCGCTGTCCGGGCGGGGCCGCCTCCAGCCACGCGAGAAACCCGGTCAGCGCGTCCTCGCTCATCGCGAGCTCCAGGCGCGTGCCCCGGTGCAGACAGACCAGGATCACCGCGTCGGAGAGCAACGCAAGCTCCTCCTCGCCCTCGGGGAGCCGACGGCCGGCCACCTCGATCGTGCCGCGCTCCAGAACCCGGCGCGGACGGTACGCGTAGGAGAAGACCCGGTACCACTCGATGCGGTCGCCGTTGTAGCGGGCGACGCCGTAGCTCCAGCCTTTGCCGCTCGTGTCCGGTTTCTCGGAGACGTCCCAGCGCAGGGAACAGTCGAAGGTGCCGCCGGAGCGCTGGATGAGTCTGCGGCGCAGGCCGAAGACGAACAACCCCAGCGCCACCAGGGCCACGACGATTCCGCACACAGTCAGAGCGAGGACCATCGACACCGACCTCCTCGTCTCCTAGGTACCGAAATAGGTAACGGAACGGAAAAATCATCCATATCTGCCTCAGCCGCGGTCGGCTCCGGATTGCTCCGGTGCCGACCGCGGCTGAGTGACGTCATGCGGTTACACGCTGGCTCAGCGCGAGGCCGCCGCACGCAGTCGTACGTCCGCGCGACGCTCGGCGGCGGCATCGCCCTCCGCCTTCGCGCGCTCGAGCTCGCGCTCCACGCGCTGGACGTCGATCTCGTCCGACAGCTCGGCGATCTCGGCCAGCAGCGACAGCTTGTTGTCCGCGAACGAGATGAAACCGCCGTGCACCGCGGCGACGACCGTTCCACCGTCACTCGTACGGATGGTCACCGGGCCCGACTCCAGCACACCGAGCAGCGGCTGGTGACCGGGCATGACGCCGATGTCGCCGGACGTGGTGCGCGCGACGACCAGGGTGGCCTCGCCGGACCAGACCTCTCGGTCGGCCGCGACCAGCGCGACGTGCAGCTCAGCAGCCAAGGTGGCTCCTCGGGTCACCACCCGGCGGATTCTGCCGGGTGTTGGTTACAAGTCTAATGGGCGTGCGTGAGGGGGCGGGACGCGCCCGCCCCCTCAGACGTGAGCCGAAGGGCTCACTTCGAACTCAGGGAGTTCAGGAGACGCCCAGCTCCTTGGCGTTGGCCTTCAGGTCCTCGATGCCACCGCACAGGAAGAACGCCTGCTCCGGGAAGTGGTCGTAGTCGCCGTCGATGATCGCGTTGAACGCGGTGATCGACTCGTCCAGCGGCACGTCCGACCCGTCGACGCCGGTGAACTGCTTGGCGACGTGGGTGTTCTGGGACAGGAAGCGCTCCACGCGACGGGCGCGGTGGACGGTGAGCTTGTCCTCCTCGCCCAGCTCGTCGATGCCGAGGATGGCGATGATGTCCTGAAGGTCCTTGTACTTCTGCAGGACCGTCTTGACGCGCATCGCGGTGTTGTAGTGGTCCGCCGCGATGTAGCGGGGGTCCAGGATCCGGGACGTGGAGTCCAGCGGGTCCACGGCCGGGTAGATGCCCTTCTCGGAGATCGGACGGGAGAGCACCGTCGTCGCGTCGAGGTGGGCGAAGGTGGTGGCCGGGGCCGGGTCGGTCAGGTCGTCCGCGGGGACGTAGATCGCCTGCATCGAGGTGATCGAGTGACCACGGGTCGAGGTGATGCGCTCCTGGAGGAGACCCATCTCGTCGGCCAGGTTCGGCTGGTAACCCACCGCGGAGGGCATCCGGCCGAGCAGGGTCGAGACCTCGGAACCGGCCTGGGTGAAGCGGAAGATGTTGTCGATGAAGAACAGCACGTCCTGCTTCTGCACATCGCGGAAGTACTCCGCCATGGTCAGACCGGCCAGCGCCACACGCAGACGGGTGCCCGGGGGCTCGTCCATCTGACCGAAGACCAGGGCGGTCTTGTCGATGACGCCCGAGTCGGCCATCTCCTCGATGAGGTCGTTGCCCTCACGGGTGCGCTCGCCGACACCGGCGAACACGGAGACACCGTCGTGGTTGTTGGCGACGCGGTAGATCATCTCCTGGATGAGCACCGTCTTGCCGACGCCGGCGCCGCCGAACAGACCGATCTTTCCACCCTTGACGTACGGGGTGAGGAGGTCGATGACCTTGACGCCGGTCTCGAACATCTCGGTCTTCGACTCGAGCTCGTCGAAGTTGGGGGCCTTGCGGTGGATGGACCAGCGCTCGCCCTCGTACTGCTCGTCGACGTTCAGCACCTCACCGAGGGTGTTGAACACCTTGCCCTTGGTGAAGTCGCCGACCGGAACGGTGATGCCGTTGCCGGTGTCGGTGACCGGGGCCTGGCGGACCAGACCGTCGGTGGGCTGCATCGAGATCGTGCGGACCAGGCCGTCGCCCAGGTGCTGGGCGACCTCCAGGGTCAGCGTCTTCTTCTCGCCGGCGAGGGCCGGGTCGGCCACCTCGACGTGAAGGGCGTTGTAGATCTCCGGCATGGCGTCGACGGGGAATTCCACGTCGACGACCGGGCCGATGACCCGGGCGACGCGGCCCGTGGCAACGGCCGTCTCAACTGTCGTCGTCATTACCTGTCACTCCCCGCGGTCGCGTCGGCCAGGGCTGCGGAGCCACCGACGATCTCGCTGATTTCCTGGGTGATTTCGGCCTGGCGGGCCGCGTTGGCAAGCCGGGAGAGCGTCTCGATGAGCTCGCCCGCGTTGTCGGTCGCCGACTTCATCGCGCGCCGCGTGGCGGCGTGCTTCGAGGCTGCCGACTGGAGAAGCGCGTTGTAGACGCGGCTCTCCACATAGCGCGGCAGCAGGGCGTCGAGGACGTCCTCCGCCGAGGGCTCGAAGTCGTACAGCGGAAGGATCTCGCCCTTCGGCGCCGCCTCCTTCGCGACCTCGTCGAGGCTGAGCGGCAGCAGTCGGTCGTCGAGCGCCGTCTGCGTCATCATCGAGACGAACTCGGTGAAGACGATGTGGAGTTCGTCCACGCCGCCGTCCGCCGTGTCCTTCTCGATGGCCTCGATCAGCGGACCCGCGACCTTCTTGGCGTCCGCGTACGTCGGCTCGTCCGTGAAGCCCGACCACGACTCCGCGACCTTGCGCTCACGGAAGTTGTAGTGCGCGAGACCACGCCGGCCGACGATGTACGTGTCGACCTGCTTGCCCTCGGCCTCGAGGCGTGCCGTCAGCTGCTCCGCGGCCTTGATGGCGTTGGAGTTGAAGGCGCCGGCGAGACCGCGGTCGCTCGTGAGGAGCAGCACCGCGGACCGCACGACCGTCTCGGCCTGCGTGGTCAGCGCGTGCTTCGTGTTCGAACCGGTGCCGACCGCCGTGACCGCGCGGGTGAGCTCGGTCGCGTACGGCGTGGAGGCCGCCACCTTGCGCTGCGCCTTGACGACGCGCGAGGCGGCGATCATCTCCATCGCCTTGGTGATCTTCTTGGTCGCGGTGACGGATCGGATGCGACGCTTGTAGACCCGGAGCTGGGCTCCCATGAGTCAGGTCCCTTCCTTACGTCACTTGGCCGCGGCCGGGGCGTCCTCGCCGAGAAGCTTGCCGTCCGAGGTCTCGAACTGCTTCTTGAACTCGGCGATGGCGTCGGCAACAGCGGTGAGGGTGTCGTCCGACATCTTCGCGCCCTCCTTGATGGAGGTCATGAGGCCCTGCTCCTTGCGGTGCAGGTACTCCAGGAGCTCCTTCTCGAAGCGGCGGACGTCGGAGACCGGAACGTCGTCCATCTTGCCGGTGGTGCCGGCCCACACGGAGACGACCTGGTCCTCGGTCGGCATCGGCTGGTACTGCGGCTGCTTGAGCAGCTCGACCAGGCGCTGACCGCGCTCCAGCTGCGACTTCGACGCCGCGTCCAGGTCGGAACCGAAGGCGGCGAACGCCTCCAGCTCGCGGTACTGGGCGAGGTCGAGGCGGAGCCGGCCGGACACCTGGCGCATGGCCTTGTGCTGGGCGGAGCCGCCGACGCGGGAGACCGAGATACCGACGTTCAGGGCCGGACGCTGGCCGGCGTTGAACAGGTCGGACTCCAGGAAGCACTGGCCGTCGGTGATGGAGATGACGTTGGTCGGGATGAACGCCGAGACGTCGTTGGCCTTCGTCTCGACGATCGGCAGACCGGTCATCGAGCCCGCGCCCAGGTCGTCGGAGAGCTTCGCGCAACGCTCCAGCAGACGGGAGTGCAGGTAGAAGACGTCACCCGGGTAGGCCTCGCGGCCCGGCGGACGGCGCAGCAGCAGCGACACGGCGCGGTAGGCGTCGGCCTGCTTCGAGAGGTCGTCGAAGATGATGAGGACGTGCTTGCCCTCGTACATCCACTGCTGACCGATGGCCGAACCGGTGTACGGCGCCAGGTACTTGAAGCCGGCCGGGTCGGACGCCGGGGCGGCGACGATGGTCGTGTACTCCAGCGCGCCGGCCTCTTCGAGGGCGCCGCGCACGGAGGCGATGGTCGAGCCCTTCTGGCCGATGGCGACGTAGACGCAGCGGACCTGCTTCTTCACGTCGCCGGAGCGCCAGTTGTCGCGCTGGTTGATGATCGTGTCGACGGCCAGGGCGGTCTTGCCGGTCTGGCGGTCACCGATGATCAGCTGACGCTGGCCACGGCCGATCGGGGTCATCGCGTCGACGGCCTTGTAGCCGGTCTCCATCGGCTCGTGCACCGACTTACGGGCCATGACGCCCGGAGCCTGCAGCTCCAGGGCACGGCGACCGGACGTCTCGATCTCGCCGAGGCCGTCGATCGGGTTGCCGAGCGGGTCGACGACACGGCCGAGGTAGCCCTCGCCGACGGCGACGGACAGGACCTCTCCCGTGCGGGTGACCGGCTGGCCCTCCTCGACGCCGCTGAACTCGCCGAGGATGACGGTACCGATCTCGCGCTCTTCGAGGTTGAGCGCAAGACCGAGGGTGCCGTCCTCGAACTTCAGCAGTTCGTTGGCCATGGCCGAGGGGAGGCCCTCGACCTTCGCGATGCCGTCGCCGGCAAGGGTGACCGTACCGACCTCCTCGCGCGAGGCCGCGTCCGGCTTGTACGACTGGACAAAGTTCTCCAGCGCGTCCCGGATCTCCTCCGGCCGGATCGTGAGCTCCGCCATCTGGGTTCCCTGCTCTCCTTGTTGGGCCCGAAGTTTCACTTTGGGGGGATGGGGACTCCCCCCTGAAAGAGGTGAATCCTCTGCACGGCCCAACCAGGGCCGCCATCAGTTCGTACTGCGGTCTTGAGTTGCTGCTAGCTCGCCATGCGGCGGGCGGCGTCCTCGATGCGGTCCGCGAGGGAGCCGTTGATCACCTCGTCGCCGACCTGCACCCGGATCCCGCCGAGGACCGCGGGGTCCACGTCGAGGTTGAGGTGCATCGGGCGGCCGTAGAGCTTGGCGAGGGCGGCGCCGAGGCGCTGCTTCTGCGGGTCGCTCAGCGGTACCGCCGAGGTGACGACGGCGACCATGCGGTCCCGGCGCTCAGCGGCGAGCTTGGACAGGGCCTCGAGGCCCGCTTCCAGGCTACGTCCACGGGGCGCGGTCACGAGGCGCGTCACCAGTCGCTCGGTGGCCGCGTCGGCCCGGCTGCCGAGCAGGCTGCCCAGCAGCTCGCTCTTGGCCGAGACGGTGGCCTTCCGGTTGGTCAGTGCGGCGCGCAGCTCGGTGTTCGAGGAGACGATCCGCCCGAAGCGGAACAGTTCGTCCTCGACGTCGTCGAGCGTGCCGGCCTTCTGCGCGGCCGTGAGGTCGGCGAGGGACGCCAGCTCCTCCAGCACGTCCACCAGGTCGCGGGACTGCGACCAGCGGGAACGCACCAGGCCGGACACCAGGTCGGCGGCGGGGCCGCTGATCCGGGAGCCGAGCAGGCGCTGGACCAGCTCGGCCTTGGCCTCGCCGGCCTGCGCCGGGTCGGTGAGGACCCGACGCAGCGAGACCTCGCGGTCGAGCAGCGCGGTGACGGTCGCCAGCTCACCGGCGAGCTGCGCGGCGTCCACGGACGTGGAGTCCGTCAGCGCGTCGAGACGCTCACGGGCTGCTGCGAATGCCTCGCGGCTCGCTCCGTGTGCGGTCATCGAGACGCCTCGGCCTTCTCCTCGAGCTCGTCGAGGAAACGGTCGATGACGCGGCTCTGACGGGCATGGTCCTCGAGGGACTCCCCGACGAGCTTGCCGGCCAGATCGGTGGCGAGCTTGCCGACGTCCTGACGCAGCGCGGACGCGGCGGCCTTGCGGTCCGCCTCGATCTGGCTGTGTCCGGCGGCGACGATCTCCTCGCGCTGACGCTGGCCTTCCGCGCGCATCTCGGTGATGAGCGTGGCGCCCTGCTCCTGCGCCTCCTGGCGCAGCCGCGCGGCCTCGTGACGGGCCTCGGCGAGCTGGGCCTTGTACTGCTCCAGGACGCTCTGGGCCTCCGTGCGAGCAATCTCGGCCTGTTCGATCCCGCCCTCGATGGCGTCGCGACGCTCTTCCAGAACCTTGTTGATGTTCGGAAGGAGCTTCTTGCCCAGGACGAAGAACACGATCGCGAAAGCGATCAGACCGATGACGAGCTCGGGGATCTCCGGGATCAGAGGATTCTGGGCCTCCTCCTCAGCCGCGATTTGCAGCAAGGGCGAGATCACATCAGTTCCTTCCGTGGAATTCTCTCGTCGGCGTGGACCGGATCAGGACGTCGGGTAGACGAAGCCCATGACCAGACCGATCAGGGCGAGCGCCTCACAGAGGACGAAGCCCAGGATCTGGTTCTGACGGATCAGGCCGGCGGCCTCGGGCTGGCGGGCCAGCGCCTGGGTGCCGTTACCGAAGATGATGCCAACGCCGACGCCGGGGCCGATGGCCGCGAGACCGTAGCCGATGGCAGCGAGGTTGCCCTTGATTTCGACCGCGGCGAGGGTGTCGAGAGCGGACATGCCGTAACTTCCTTCTCTTTACACAGGCCGGTGGGGGTTGGCCACCGGAAGTTCAGGGGGTGGTGCGGGTGCTCAGTGGTGCTCGGCGAGCGCGCCCTGGATGTAGCTGCAGGACAGGAGGATGAAGACGTAGGCCTGGAGGGCCTGGATGAACAGCTCGAACACCGTCATCACGAGGACCATCAGGAACGAGACCGCCGAGTAGGCGATGCCGATGCCGTTGAGCAGGTACCAGGTCCCGATGGTGAAGATCAGGATCAGCACGTGCCCGGCGAACATGTTGGCGAAGAGCCGGACGGCGTGGGTGAACGGCCGGATGAACACGTTCGACAGGAACTCGAAGAACATGACCATCGGGAACACCGGGCCGAGCGACGGGTCGTAGCCGGTGATGTTCTTCCAGCCGCCGATGAAGCCGTGGCGCTTGAACGTCAGGCTCATCCACACGACGTAGACGATGGCGGCGAGACCGACCGGGAACGCGATGACCGCGGTGGCCGGGAACTGGGCGATCGGGATGATCGACCACAGGTTCATGATCCAGATGAAGAAGAACAGCGCGAACATCAGCGGGACGTACTTCTCGCCCTCGCGCTTGCCGATCGTCTCGTACACGACCCCGCGACGGACGAAGTCGTAACCCGCCTCGCCGACCATCTGGAGCTTTCCGGGAATCAGCTTCGGCTTGGCGAAGGCCGCCCAGAAGAATCCGATGACGATGACGGTGGTCACCAGCGAGAGCAGCATCGGCTTGTTGAATTCGATGCCGCCGACGGTGAAGAGCGGCTCGAACATGAACGAGTGCAGGCCGGGGGTCGGGAAACCGCACCCGTCGAAAATATGACAGTCGGTCTCGAAGGCGAGCGTCTTGGCGTTACTCACCGCGAGCTCCTTCAGCGTGGCGCATGGGTACGGCAACCTCGATGTGTCGGCGCGGCCTGCGACCGCGGGACGGCACTGGACTGGACTTGCGGATCAGGGGGCGGCGACCGGGCTCCGAACCGTGAGGCGTCACAGGCACTCTTGCCGCCCGCGCCAGCTCTGCCGCAGTTGTGGCGAGACCATAGCAAAAGAGCGGAAGTCCCTTTACACCGGCCCTACAGGTCACGACGACGTCCGAGCGGAATCCGGCTCGACGTAGAGGATCTTGGCCTTCATGTGCGAACGCACCTGGGCGGCGATCCACACCAGGGTGGCCGCGAGCAGCGTGAAGGCGAAACATTTCGGATCGAAGGCCGAGGTCCCCTTGAACGTGATCAGCACGATCATCAACAGCAAAATCTGAGTGGTGTACAGCAACAGCCCCATCGACTGGAACAGATGGGGAAGCTGGCGCGCGGTGCGCAGCAGCACCATCAACCCGCCGCCCATGAAAAGCAGGACGAGCAGCGCACCGAAGACGGCGCCGAGCGCTCCCTTGCCGCCGGCAACGGCGGCGCTCACCGCGACTCCCGCCACACCCGCGAGCGCGGTGGGCAGGGCACAGTGCAGGAGCGTTCGTACGTCGTTGGACTGCATGGCGGCAACTCCGCATTCAACGGGGGGCAGGGTGTCGTCATGGACGAGCGTAGTCCCGGCCCGAGGGGGCGAGTGACCTCGCTCCGCCTCGCTCCAACGGACCGTCTCAGCACGGTCCTTCGGCTCTATCCGGGGGTTCTCGTGAACCGTATCACAAACTATTTGATGAGGTCTTTACCTGGAAGGTGTGCGCACTGTCACACATGAGAGTGACAGTGCGCGTCTGTGCAGAAACCGGGGTGGCTTGTCTGGTATTGGGAGCTTTGCCCTCCCCGGACTCTCCCACGACTTGGCAATGCTCTCGTCAGATTCTTACCTTGGAGCTGCGCCGCCCACCGATCGCGGTGGCCCCGTTGGCCCCCGTCACCCCGACCGTGACGGGCGCCTGCTGCGTCTCCTGAGCACGGGCCGCGGCCGGCTCCTGGTCAGCCCCGGACGGCTCGGCGGAGGCCGCCGGCTGCTGCAGGACGGCCGCGGAGCCCCGACGGCGCCGGTAGCGGGGCGGGACGAACGCCTCGGCCCAGCGCGGAGCGCGCGGCGTGAACCGCGGCAGCAGGAGCAGGCCCAGCCCGATCGCGCTGAGGAACACGACGCCGAGGACGATCCACATGGATGCCGAGTTGACCGAGTAGGCGAGCGCGCCGAACGCGATCAGCGCCGACCAGAAGTACATGATCAGCACCGCGCGACTGTGCGAGTGGCCGATCTCCAGGAGCCGGTGGTGCAGGTGCCCCCGGTCCGCGGCGAACGGCGACTGGCCGCGCCAGGTGCGGCGCACGATCGCCAGGATGAGGTCGGCGGCCGGGATCGCGATGATCGTCAGCGGCATCACCAGCGGGATGTAGACCGGCACCATCTGGTGGACGGCGGCGCGTTCCGAACCGGAGAACAGCTTCATCACATCGGGGTCGACCTGACCCGTCACGGAGATCGCGCCCGCGGCCAGCACCAGCCCGATCAGCATCGAGCCCGAGTCGCCCATGAAGATCCGGGCGGGGTGCATGTTGTGCGGCAGGAAGCCCAGGCACATGCCCATCAGGATCGCCGCGAAGAGCGTCGCCGGAGCGGCCGCCTCGATGCCGTACGAGTACCAGATGCGGTACGCGTACATGAAGAACGCTGCCGCGGCGATGCACACCATCCCGGCGGCGAGTCCGTCGAGCCCGTCCACGAAGTTGACGGCGTTGATGGTGATGACGACCAGCGCCACCGTCAGCAGCGTGCCCTGCCACTGGGTCAGGGCGACCGTGCCGACCAGCGGCACCGGCAGCCACAGGATCGTCAGACCCTGCATGACCATCACGCCCGCGGCGATCATCTGGCCGCCCAGCTTGATCAGCGCGTCGATCTCGAACTTGTCGTCCAGAACGCCGATCAGCCAGATCAGCGCCGCTCCGGACAACAGGGCGCGCGGCTCGTTCGACTTCTCGAAGACCTCGTTGAGGTTGGTGAGGTGGTCGGCGACCAGCAGGCCGGCGCACAGACCGAAGAACATCGCGATCCCGCCGAGCCGCGGAGTGGGTTCCCGGTGCACGTCACGGGCCCTGATCTCCGGCATCGCTCCGGCCACGATCGCGAACTTCCGTACCGGCCCTGTCAGCAGATACGTCACCGCGGCCGTGATGCAGAGCGTCAGCAGGTATTCACGCACGGGCTTCCCCACATGTCTCGCCGGCCATCTCAGTCCCACACCCTAGCGATCGACTGCGCCACCACGCATATGTGTGAGGACTTCCGGGTAGTGACGATGGTTTCACGTGAGGCTGTGCACTCTGACGTACCGGGGGTGCGCAGCGGGAGCGCACAGGGCGCGTCTACCCCGGTTCAGGCCGGATAGGGCGGGAACTCCAGGGTCAGTTCGCGCACGTCCTCGCGGGCCGTCCGGGCGTCCTTCTCCTCCCGCAGCACCCCGGCCAGCAGCGCCGCGATCCGCGTCATCTCCGCCTCCCCCATGCCCTGCGTGGTCACCGCCGCTGTGCCCAGGCGCAGGCCACGGGCGTTGCCGTGCGGCAGGGCGCAGCAGTCCAGGACGATGCCGGCGGCCGCCAGCAGGCCCCGTGCGGCGCGTCCGTCGAACCCGAGGGGCGCGGTGTCGGCGGTGATGAGATGCGTGTCCGTGCCGCCGGTCGTCACGACCAGCCCCTCCCGCTGCAGCGCGGCCGCGAGAACCCTCGCATTGGCGACCACCTGATGGGCGTACGCGGCGAACGCCGGCGTCGCCGCCTCCCCGAACGCGACCGCCTTCGCGGCGACGGTGTGCATCTGCGCACCGCCCTGCGTGAACGGGAAGACAGCCCGGTCCACGCGCTCGGCGAGGTCCCTGCGGCAGAGGATCATCCCGCCGCGCGGGCCGCGCAGCACCTTGTGGGTGGTGGCGCAGACGATGTCGGCGTACGGCACCGGGGAGGGCGCCGCTCCCCCGGCGACCAGGCCGATGGGGTGGGCTGCGTCGGCGATCAGGAACGCGCCGACCTCGTCGGCCACCTCACGGAAGAACGCGTGGTCGAAGTGGCGCGGATAGGCGATGGACCCGCACACGATCGCCTTGGGCCGGTGGGCCCGGGCCAGCGTGCGCAGCTGCCCGTGGTCGATGAGCCCGGTCTCCGCGTCCACCCCGTAGGGGACGAAGTCGAACCAGCGTCCGGAGAAGTTCGCCGGCGAACCGTGGGTGAGATGGCCGCCGTGGGGCAGCCCGAGGGCCAGCACGGTGTCGCCCGGCCGCAGCAGCGCGGCGTAGGCGGCCAGCACCGCCGAGGAGCCCGAGTGCGCCTGCACGTTGGCGTGTTCGGCGCCGAACAGCGCCTTGGCGCGGTCCACGGCGAGGCGTTCGGCGACGTCGACGATCTCGCAGCCGCCGTGGTGGCGGGCGCCCGGATAGCCTTCCGCGTACTTGTTGGCGAGCGGCGAGCCGAGGGCGGCGAGCACGGCGGGCGAGGTGAAGTTCTCGGCGGCGATCAGCTGCAGCGTCGACGCCTGTCGCTCCCGTTCCCCCAGGAGGATCCCGGCCAGCTCGGGGTCCTGCCGGCGCAGGACATCGGTCTCGGGGGCATGGGTGACCGACATGGTGCGCTCCGGGCGTCGACGGTGACGTACGTCCAATGTAGGCCCGCACCGCCCGCCACGCCCCACGCCCGCGCGGTCAGGCTCGCGTGGGGACCCCCGTCAGGGCCGTGACCACCGGGTCCAGGGCCTGGTGTATCTCGTCGCCGATCGAACGGAAGAACGGCAGGGGCGCCCCGTACGGGTCGTAGACCTCGTCGGCCTCCAGGGTCGGGGCCAGTAGCCACCCGCGTAGCGCCGCGGCCGCGCGGACCAGCGCCCGGGCGCGCATCACGACGCCCTCGTCCAGCGGCGGCAGGGTGGCCGGGTCGATGGCGTTCACCAGGCGGGTGAACTCCTTCAGGGTGAAGGTGCGCAGCCCCGCCGAGTGGCCCATGGAGATGACCTGGGCCCGGTGGTCGCGGGTCGCCGTCAGGACCAGGTCGGCCATGATGACGTGCTCGTCGAGGAGCTCCCGGCCGGTGAACCCGGACGCGTCCGCGCCGAACTCGGCCAGCACGGTCTCCGCGTTGGCCTCCATGGGCGCGCCCTCATGGCCCCAGGTGCCCGCGCTCTCCACGATCAGCCCGCCGCCCAGCAGGCCGAGCCGCTGCGACACGAAATGCCGGGTCAGCCGCTCGGTGATCGGCGAGCGGCAGACGTTGCCGGTGCTGACGTGGAGGATGCGGAAGGTGTCGCGCGGATATCCGAACGTCGTCGTCTGCTCCGCGGCACGTTCCCCGTTGCCTATGCCACGCCCCGCGTCAGGGGCTGTCAATTCGCCACCTCGAGGTCGGGTACGACCTTCCGCAGCTCGTCCGCGGAGATCGCGCCCGCCCGCAGCAGCAGCGGCACCTCACGGCTGACGTCGACGATCGAGGAGGGCACGTTGCCGGGGGTCGGACCGCCGTCGAGGTAGACGGAGACCGAGTCGCCGAGCATCTCCTGCGCGTAGTCGCAGTTCTCCGGCGCCGGGTGGCCGGTGAGGTTGGCGGAGGACACCGCCATCGGGCCGACCTCCGTCAGCAGTTCGATGGCGACCGGGTGCAGCGGCATGCGCACGGCGACCGTGCCGCGGGTGTCGCCCAGGTCCCACTGCAGCGACGGCTGGTGCTTGGCGACGAGCGTCAGCGCGCCCGGCCAGAACGCGTCGACCAGTTCCCAGGCCAGCTCGGAGAAGTCCGTGACGAGGCCGTGCAGCGTGTTCGGGGAGCCGATGAGGACGGGGGTGGGCATGTTGCGGCCCCGGCCCTTGGCGTCCAGCAGGTCGGCGACGGCCTCCGAGGAGAACGCGTCGGCGCCGATCCCGTACACCGTGTCGGTCGGGAGGACCACGAGCTCGCCACGGCGGACGGCGGACGCGGCCTCGCGCAGACCGGTCACACGGTCGGTCGCGTCGTTGGTGTCGTATCGCCGAGCCATCTAGCGAGCCTCCTCGTACACGAAATACACGAAATACACGAATGCGGACGCGCACACGTCCTGCTGCGGGTCGAGCGTGCGGGGGGCGCTCACGGCGTCGCCCTGCGGGCGGTGGCGAAGCGCGGACGGTTGTTGAGGTCGGGGTGGTCGGCCGCGTCGGCCCAGCCGCGCTCCTCGGTGAAGATCCACGGCACCTGGCCGCCCTGGGTGTCGGCGTGCTCGATGACGACGACGCCGCCGGGACGCAGCAGCCGGTGCGCGGTGCGCTCGATGCCGCGGATCAGGTCGAGACCGTCCTCGCCGGAGAACAGGGCGAGTTCGGGGTCGTAGTCACGGGCTTCCGGGGCGACGTACTCCCACTCGGTGAGCGGGATGTACGGCGGATTGGAGACGACGAGGTCGACCTGGCCGTCGAGGTCGCGGAAGGCGTCCAGGGCGTTGCCCTGACGCAGGTCGACCCTGGAGCCCTCCATGTTCTTGCGGGTCCACACCAGGGCGTCCTCGGACAGCTCCACGGCGTGCACGCGGGAGCGCGGGACCTCCTGCGCGAGGGCGAGCGCGATGGCGCCGCTGCCGGTGCACAGATCGACGATCCGGGGCTCGACGACGTCCATGGCGCGTACGGCGTCTATGGCCCAGCCGACGACCGACTCGGTCTCGGGACGCGGCACGAAGACCCCCGGGCCGACCTGGAGCTCCAGGTACCGGAAGAAGGCCCGACCGGTGATGTGCTGGAGCGGCTCGCGCTGCTCGCGCCGGGCGATGACCTCCCAGTACCGGGCGTCGAAGTCGGGGTCCTTCACGGAGTGGAGTTCACCGCGCTTGACGCCGTGCACGAACGCCGCGAGCTCCTCCGCGTCGTTGCGCGGCGAGGGCACGCCGGCGTCGGCCAGCCGCTGGGTGGCCTGAGCTACCTCAGCGAGCAGCAGACTGCGAGGGCTCGGGGGGCGTCCCCCAAATGATTGCTGCACGCAAGTCCTCCGTGTCGTACTCGTCGTGCGTCCGTCCTACAACGCCTACGCGGCCGCGAGCTTGGCGGCCGAGTCCGCGTCGACGCAGGCCTGGATCACCGCGTCCAGGTCGCCGTCCAGAACCTGGTCCAGGTTGTACGCCTTGAAGCCGACCCGGTGGTCCGAGAGGCGGTTCTCCGGGAAGTTGTACGTGCGGATCTTCTCGGAGCGGTCGACGGTGCGGACCTGACTGCGGCGGGCGTCGGCGGCCTCCCGCTCCGCCTCCTCCTGCGCCGCCGCCAGCAGCCTGGAGCGCAGGATACGCATCGCCTGCTCCTTGTTCTGCAGCTGGCTCTTCTCGTTCTGGCAGGAGGCGACGACTCCGGTGGGAACGTGCGTGATGCGCACGGCGGAGTCGGTGGTGTTGACGGACTGGCCGCCGGGGCCGGAGGAGCGGTACACGTCGATGCGGAGGTCGTTCGCGTTGATCTCGACGTCGACCTCCTCGGCCTCGGGCGTCACCAGGACGCCGGCGGCGGAGGTGTGGATCCGGCCCTGCGACTCGGTCGCGGGCACCCGCTGCACGCGGTGCACCCCGCCCTCGTACTTCAGCCGCGCCCAGACGCCCTGCCCGGGTTCCGTCGCGCCCTGCCCGCCCTTGGTCTTCACCGCGACCTGGACGTCCTTGTAGCCGCCCAGCTCGGACTCGGTCGCGTCGATGATCTCGGTCTTCCAGCCCACGCGCTCGGCGTAGCGCAGGTACATCCGCAGCAGGTCGCCGGCGAACAGGGCCGACTCGTCGCCGCCCGCGCCCGCCTTGATCTCGAGGATGACGTCCTTGTCGTCGGACGGGTCCCGGGGCACGAGCAGCAGCCGAAGCTTCTCCGTCAGCTCCTCGCGCTGCTTCTCCAGCTCCTTGACCTCGGCGGCGAAGTCCGGGTCGGAGGCGGCGAACTCGCGCGCGGTCTCGACGTCGTCGCCGGTCTGCTTCCAGGAGCGGTACGTGCCGACGATGGGGGTGAGCTCGGCGTAGCGCTTGTTGAGCTTGCGCGCGTTGGCCTGGTCGGCGTGGACCGACGGGTCGGCGAGCTTCTTCTCCAGGTCGGCGTGCTCTCCGAGCAGCTCCTCGACGGCCTCGAACATGGTGGGCTCCTGAATGACGTACGTGGGGGAAGGGCGGGCGACCAAAAACGCCGGTCCCGGCGTGCCCCGGGCGGGGGCACTGCCGTGGACCGGCGAAGAGGGGCTCGCTACTTCTTGGAGCCGGCGGCGGCCTTGCCGAAGCGGGCCTCGAAGCGGGCCACACGGCCACCGGTGTCGAGGATCTTCTGCTTGCCCGTGTAGAACGGGTGGCACTCGGAGCAGACGTCGGCGCGGATGGCACCGCTTCCGATCGTGCTGCGGGTGGTGAACGACGCGCCACAGGTGCAGCTGACCTGCGTCTCGACGTACTCGGGGTGGATGTCGCGCTTCAAGGTGTCTCCTAGTTTCGGGAGGGCGCCGGGTCGCTGCCGCGGGATACGGCAAACGTGAACCGGAGCCGACGTACCAGTCTGCCAGCACTGGCCGCATCCCCCAAAACCGGGGGGCGGGGCGATCTATTCCCCCGAGGGGTCCGCGGGGCCTGGGGCGGCGAACCCGCGCCGCTACGACGAGGTCACGACCCCGGCCGCCTCGCCGCTGGCGTTGCCCTCGGTGGCCGCCTTCGGGACGGGCCGGTCGTTCTTCAGCGCCGTCCACACCTGCTCGGCCTTCGTCTCGGAGACGAGGACGCGGTTGAGGTTGGACGGGTCGTACCGGACCGGCATCGTCACCATGGTCATGTCGGTCGCGCCGATGCCCTTGAGGCCGCCCGCGAAGGACATCAGGGCGTTCAGCGACCCGAGGTCGGAGTCGGTGGTGACGGCCTTGGTGGCGGTGTCGGCGAGGGCGTACAGCTTGGTGCCGCTGTGGAAGAGACCGATGTGCTTGACCTGGTCGACCAGGGCCTTGATGAAGGCCTGCTGGAGCTGGATGCGGCCGAGGTCGGAGCCGTCGCCCACGCCGTGCCGGGTGCGGACCAGGCCGAGCGCCTGACCGCCGGTGAGCGTGTGGGTGCCCGCGTCGAGCTTCAGGTGGCTGTCGGGGTCGTCGATCGCCTTGGTCGTGGTGACCTCGACGCCGCCGAGTTCGTCGACGAGCTTCTCGAAGCCGGCGAAGTCGACTTCCAGATAGTGGTCCATACGGATGCCGCTCATCGCCTCGACCGTCTTGACCGCGCAGGCCGCGCCGCCCGTCGAGTACGCCGAGTTGAACATCACGTCGGACGCGGCGTCGTGCGTGACGCCCTTCGGGTCCGTGCAGGCGGGCCGGTCGATGAGGGTGTCGCGCGGTATGGACACCACGCTGGCGCTCTTGTGGCCCTCGTAGACGTGCACGACCATCGCCGTGTCGGAACGGGCGCTGCCGTCGTCCGCGCCGCCGCCGAGCTTCTTGTTCGCGCCGGAGCGGGTGTCCGAGCCCAGCACGAGGATGTTCTCCGAGCCGTTGTCCACCTTGGTGGGCCGCGACGTGCCCAGCGCGTGGTCGATGTCGACGCTCTTGATGTTGCCGTTGAGCTTGAAGTACAGGTATCCCGCTCCGGTGCCGCCCAGCACCAGGACGCCCGCGGCGCTCCACGCGGCGATCAGCAGGCCCTTGCGTCTGTCGCCGCGCTGTTTGCGGTGGCGCGGACCGCGCCGACCGTCCTGACCGCCCGGACCGCTGCGGTCGGCTGCCCCGCTCGTCGTGCCGGCCTCACCCGGTGTGCCGGGCTCCGGCGTGCTCTCGGCAGACATGTGCTCCTCTGTTCTCGTGGAACCTCACCATCGTCACTCCGTCAGGACAGACGGGGAAACTCGGGACAGGGTTACACGACGCTCCGTGCGCACAATGCGTCGGAGCGGTCACGGAGCGTGCTCGCAGGTGAGGGCCGGACCGGGCTCTCACCTGCGATTTCGCGGGGGTTTCAGCCGAAGATGTCGTACTGCTTGAACGTCGTCCCGAGTGAGACCCTTGTGGCAAAGATCGCACTCGTGGCTTTTCCGGTGCCCTTGTAGAGATAGAGCGCTCCGGCGGGCGTACGGGCCAGCAGATCGGCCACGCCGTCGCCGCTGACGTCCCCGACGGCTGCGACGACGTTGTACGTCGTGCTGCTCCACGTGGCGACCTTGACGCGGGCCGCGAAGGCGGACGCGGCCGTGCCGTTGCCCTTGTACAGGTAGACCGCGCCGGTGCTCTTGTCGCGGGCGATCAGGTCCGCCCTGCCGTCGGCGGTGAAGTCGCCGTGGCCGCGCAGGACGTTGTACCGGTTCCAGCCCGTGCCGTTCTTGACGCGCGCGGCGAAGGAGCCGCCGCCGTTGCCCGGGTAGACCCACAGGGCGCCGGCCGAGTCGACGGAGACCAGGTCGGGAAGGCAGTCGCCCGTGACGTCGCCGGGAGCGACGATCTGGGTGCGGGTCTTCCAGTTGTCGGCGATCAGCTTGGTCGCCCAGGTGCCGCTGGAGGGCACGTAGTGGCGCCAGAAGACGTCACCGTCGGAGGCGCGCCGCAGGACGAGGTCCTGGACGCCGTCGCGGTCCAGGTCGGTCTGCAGGACCAGGTTGTAGCTGCTCCAGCTGCCCCAGGACTCGCGGGCGCCCAGCGAGGCGCCCTTGGAGTCCATCTCGTACCCGATCTTGGTGGACGAGCTGCGCGCCCACAGGTCGGCCAGGTGGTCGCCGCTGAGGTTGGCGTCGTCGACGCGCGGGTAGGCGCTGCCGACGTACGAGGAGACCTTGCTGAAGACGCTGTACGCGCCGCTCTGGACGCAGTTGGTGACGCCCCAGGAGACGACGCCCACGATCCGGTCCTGGCCGGCCGCGTTCCGCACGATCAGCGGCCCGCCGGAGTCGCCGTTGCAGGCGGTGGTGGTGCCCGTGTCGGCGCCGGTGGCGGGCGTGCCCGCGCACACCATGTGGCCGGGGCGGTAGTCGGCGCCGTAGTAGTCCGAGCAGGTGGCGTCCGACCGCATCGGCAGCACGGCCGTCTTCAGCGTCTCGGAGAGGTCCTGCGTTTCGGAGGTGGTCCGGCCCCAGCCGTACAGCGTGGCCTTCGTGCCGGTCGCGTACGAGGCGGTGTCCGTGCTCGTCGTCATCTTGACCGGCGTGGCCCTGACCGGCGTCTCCAGGGTCAGCACGGCGATGTCGTTGTCGATGGTCGTGGCGCTGTAGGACGGGTGGTTCCACTGCCGGCGGACGTAGGTGCCGGTCCCGCCGTGCAGGCTGCCGTCGTCGGACATCAGCTGCGCGCTGCCGGTGACGACGTAGCCGTGGGCCTGCCAGTTGTAGCCCTTGACGCAGTGCGCTGCGGTGAGGATCTTCGTCGGCGAGACGACCGAGCCGCCGCAGAAGAAGCCGACGTCGTCGGCGGTGGTGCTGGTGCCCCGGTCGTCGCCGTACCAGAGCTGGGCCATCCACGGTGCGCGGGTGACGGTCGTCGTCGTGCCGCCGATGATCTTCGGGTCGACCTTGGTGGCGCCGACGCTCGTGCTCCCGCTGAGGGAGGCCTTCGCGGCCTGCCCCGGCGTCTCGTCGCCGCTGACCGCGACATCGATCAGCTTGCGCAGCTCCTTGGCCGACTTCGTCGCGGCCGGGGCGGGCGCCGGAGGCGTCTCGGCGGCCTGGGCGGACGACAGGAACAGCGTGCCGGCGACGGCCGCCGCCAGGCCGGCCGCCGCGACGGGCAGAGCGATCCGTATCCGGCGTCTGTGCCGGCCGCCGCCCCCGGACATGGGTGTACCCACGCGAGTCCCCCCTCAGGGATCAGGATGGTGGAAGAGCGAGATCGTATCCCGCCCGTGAAACGCGGATCAGGGCCGCCCCCGCGTGCGGGGACGGCCCTGATCCGATGTCTGCGGGCTACGACGTCAGTCGTTGTTGTTGCCCGGCGACGGCGTCGTCTTCTGGATCTGCATCAGGAACTCGCCGTTCGACTTCGTCTGCTTCATCTTGTCGAGGAGCAGCTCGATGGCCTGCTGCTGGTCGAGCGCGTGCAGCACCCGGCGCAGCTTCCAGGTGACCGCGAGCTCCTCGGCGCCGAGCAGGATCTCTTCCTTGCGGGTGCCGGACGCGTCCACGTCCACCGCCGGGAAGATGCGCTTGTCGGCGAGCTTGCGGTCGAGCTTGAGCTCGGCGTTGCCGGTGCCCTTGAACTCCTCGAAGATCACCTCGTCCATGCGGGACCCGGTGTCCACCAGCGCGGTAGCGAGGATGGTCAGCGAACCGCCGTCCTCGATGTTGCGGGCCGCACCGAAGAAGCGCTTCGGCGGGTACAGGGCCGTCGAGTCGACACCACCGGACAGGATGCGGCCGGAGGCCGGGGCGGCGAGGTTGTACGCACGGCCCAGACGGGTGATCGAGTCGAGCAGCACGACGACGTCGTGGCCCAGCTCCACCAGACGCTTGGCCCGCTCGATGGCGAGCTCGGCGACCGTGGTGTGGTCCTCGGCCGGACGGTCGAAGGTCGAGGAGATGACCTCGCCCTTGACCGACCGCTGCATGTCGGTGACCTCTTCCGGACGCTCGTCGACCAGGACGACCATCAGGTGGCACTCGGGGTTGTTGTGCGTGATCGCGTTGGCGATCGCCTGCATGATCATGGTCTTGCCGGTCTTCGGCGGGGCCACGATCAGACCTCGCTGGCCCTTGCCGATCGGCGCGACGAGGTCGATGATGCGGGTGGTCAGGACGCCCGGGTCGGTCTCCAGACGGAGCCGGTCCTGCGGGTAGAGCGGCGTCAGCTTGTTGAACTCGGGGCGTCCGCGCCCGGATTCGGGCGCCATGCCGTTCTGCGAGTCCAGGCGGACCAACGCGTTGAACTTCTCGCGGCGTTCCCCGTCCTTCGGCTGACGGACGGCGCCGGTGACGTGGTCGCCCTTGCGCAGACCGTTCTTGCGGACCTGGGCGAGCGAGACGTACACGTCGTTCGGACCCGGCAGGTAGCCGGAGGTCCGGATGAACGCGTAGTTGTCCAGGATGTCCAGGATGCCCGCGACGGGGATCAGGACGTCGTCGTCGGCGAGCTGCGGCTCGGGGGCGCCGATCTCGTCGCGCCCGCGGCGGCCACGGCGGTCGCGGTAACGGCCGCGACGGCCACGCCGGCCGTCGCCGAACTCGTCGTCGTCCTGCGGGCCGTTGTCGCGCTGCTGCTGACCCTGACGGCCGCCGCCCTGCTGCTGACCCTGCTGACCGCCGCGCTGCGGCTGGCCGCCCTGCTGGTCGTCGCCCTTGCGACGGTCACCGCGGTCACCGCGGTCGCCACGGTCCCCGCGCTCGCCACGGTCACGGCCGCGCTCGCGGCGGTCGCGGCGACGGCCCTCGCCGCCGTCGGCGTCGCTCTTGGCGTCGCCCTGCGGCTGGGCCTGGGCCTCGGTCTGCGCCGGCGCGGGCGCCTCGGCCTTCGGCGCGCTCTTCGCCTCGGCGGCGACCGTCTCCGGGCTGCCCGCGTCGGCGGTGGCACGACGGCGACGGCGCTCGGCCGGCGCGTCGGCGCCGGCCGGCTGGCCGGGAATCTCGATCTGCTGCTGGGCCACGGCCTTCTCGGCGGCGGCCTCGGCCGGGGCGGCGTCCGCCTTCTTGTCGGCGGCCTCTCCCGTGCGGGCCTTGGAGGTGGCGCGGCGCTTGGGCTTGGCCTCGGCGGCCGACTCCTCGGCCTTGGCCGGGGCGCCGCCCGCCTGCGCCTCCTTGATGACCTCGATCAGCTGGCTCTTGCGCATCCGCGCGGTGCCCTTGATGCCGAGGCCGGATGCGACCTGCTGCAGCTCGGCCAGCACCATGCCCTCGAGGCCGGTACCGCGGCGTCGCCGGGAGCCTGCACCGGTGGCAGGCGCGGAGGCGTCCGTGGCGGGCGCGGCAGCGGTCTCCTCGACACGTGCGCCCATCAGATCGGTGGTGTCGCTCACGAAGGGTCCTTCCCTGGAGCGGACGTCGGCCTGTCTGGCTCGGCGACCGTTTGTGCTGTCCGACTTCGGTCCTTGCTGTGGCGAAGCCGGGGCGGTGGTCCGCCTTGTGCGGCGGAAGAGAATTTGCAGGTGATGGCGCTTCCCCGACGTGTCGTGACACCCAGTGTCACGTGGCGTGGTAGCACCGATTCCGGAGCGTGCCCTGCGGACCGTTCAGCGTCGTTGCACGGCGTACTGCCCAGGTACGACGTACGGAACGCAGTGCGGCTTGGGGAGCTCCCGGAAGAATGTCTGTCCCGAAGGGGGACACGAAGCACCTCGCCGTGGTGGGGTCGGGTGCAGACTTGAGGTTAACACTACCGGATCCAACAAACATTCCCCCTCTCGAAATCCGGCGACCGAGCGCTTTTTACATGTCGCCGGAGGGCGCAAGAGGCAGCACGCACGCCCCCTGCAGGTCCATGGCCAGGCGGTTCGCGGCCCAGTCCGCGCCGGCCGAGGACTCGATCTTGTCGGCGGTGCCCGCGTCGGCCAGCGCCATCACGGTGGGTCCGGCGCCGGAGATGACGGCCGGGATCCCGTCGGCGCGCAGCCGCTCCACCAGCGCGGCGCTCTCCGGCATGGCCGGCGCGCGGTACTCCTGGTGCAGACGGTCCTCCGTGGCGGGCAGCAGCAGTTCGGGGCGCCGGGTGAGGGCTTCGACGAGCAGCGCGGCCCGGCCGGCGTTGGCCGCCGCGTCGACGTGCGGGACGGAGCGCGGGAGCAGGCCGCGCGCGGTCTCGGTGAGGACCGGCTTTCCGGGCACGAAAACCACCGGAACGATGGAATCGGCGGGCTCCGTCCTGATCGCCCGTGCGGCGCCGGCCTCCATCCAGGACAGGGTGAAACCGCCGAGCAGACAGGCCGCCACGTTGTCCGGGTGGCCCTCGATCTCGGTCGCGAGCTCGAGCAGGGCGGCGTCGTCGAGCCTGCTCTCACCGCCTATCGTCACCGCGCGCGCGGCGACGATGCCGGCGCAGATCGCGGCGGAGGAGGAGCCGAGGCCCCGGCCGTGCGGGATGCGGTTGGCGCAGACGATCTCCAGTCCGCGCGGCTGACCGCCGAGGACGTCGAACGCGGTGCGCAGGGAACGGACGAGCAGATGCGTCTCGTCACGCGGCAGCGTCTCGCTGCCCTCACCCGCGATGTCGATGTGCAGCCCGGAGTCGGCCACCCGGACGACGACGTCGTCGTAGAGCCCAAGGGCGAGGCCGAAGGCGTCGAAACCCGGGCCGAGGTTGGCGCTGGTGGCGGGAACGCGCACGCGCACGGGGGCGGCACGGAAGGCGGGACCGGCCATCTTGCGATGACTCTCCTTGAGCTGCGGGGCTGTCGAATGAGATGCGCTACGTACATGAGGACCCTGCCGCCGCTACGGCGACGCGGCACCGCGGCATATGCGGCGGGCGGGTTCGGTACAGCCTATCGAAGGAAGGTTCTGCGGCGACATAGGGCGCACAGGAGGCGCACGATGCGTGTCGTAAGCCCCCTGTGCACCCCCGATGGGGAAGTCCCCGTCGGGGGTCTCGACGATTCGCCGTCACGCCTCCGCCGAGTCCCTCGCCGAGCCCTCCGCCGAGTCACCGCCGGGTCACCGCCGGGTGGGTGTTCCCGGTGCGGGTGCTCCGGGTGCGGGTGCTCCGGGAGCGGCTGTTCCCGGTGCGGGTGCTCCCGAGGTGGGTGCTCCCGAGGTGGGTGCTCCCGATGGAATCGAGTGTTCCGGTGGAGGTCGACGTTCCGGTGAAACCGGTGTCGTCGGCGGGTCGTCCGCCGTCGTCCACCGTCCATCGGCGGATCGGCGACCGTCCACCGTCGAACGGCGGGCGCTGGTGGGGCGCCCGCCGGTCCGTGGTGGACAGGTCCGCTACGCGAGTCCGAGACGCTCGGCCGCCGTGACCGCGTCGACCGGGACGGTGACGGGCTGCGGGGCGCCGGCGACGGCCCAGTCGGGGTCCTTGAGGCCGTTGCCGGTGACAGTGCAGACGATGCGCTGACCGGGGTCGACCAGACCCTGCTCGGCGGCCTTCAGCAGACCGGCCACCGAAGCGGCGGACGCGGGCTCCACGAAGACGCCCTCCTGAGCCGCCAACAGCCGGTAGGCGCGCAGGATCTCACGGTCCGTCACCTCGTCGATGCGGCCGCCGGACTCCTCCTCGGCCGCCAGCGCGAACTTCCAGGAGGCGGGATTGCCGATACGGATCGCGGTGGCGATGGTCGACGGGTCCTTGACGATCTCGCCGCGCACGATCGGAGCGCTGCCGGACGCCTGGAACCCCCACATCCGGGGGGTCTTGGCGGCGATCTTGTCGGCGGCGTACTCCTGGTACCCCTTCCAGTACGCGGTGATGTTGCCCGCGTTGCCGACCGGCAGGACGTGGATGTCGGGGGCGTCGCCGAGCATGTCGACGATCTCGAAGGCGGCCGTCTTCTGCCCCTCGATGCGCACCGGGTTCACCGAATTGACCAGCGCCACCGGGTAGTTGTCGCTCAGCGCGCGGGCGAGGGTGAGGCAGTCGTCGAAGTTGCCGTCCACCTGGAGGATCTTCGCGCCGTGGACGAGGGCCTGGCCCATCTTGCCGAGCGCGATCTTTCCGCGCGGCACGAGCACGGCCGAGACCATGCCCGCACGGACGGCGTAGGCGGCCGCGGAGGCGGAGGTGTTGCCCGTCGAGGCACAGATGACTGCCTGCGCGCCCTCCTCCTTGGCCCGCGTGATCGCCATCGTCATACCGCGGTCCTTGAAGGACCCGGTCGGGTTGGCGCCCTCCACCTTGAGGTGGACCTCGCAGCCCGTGCGCTCGGAGAGCACCTGCGCGGGCACGAGCGGCGTGCCGCCCTCACGGAGCGTCACGACCGGCGTGCTGTCGGATACCGGCAGCCGGTCCCGGTACTCCTCGATGATTCCGCGCCACTGGTGGGTCATTGGTTACTCTCCTTCAACCCGCATGATGCTGGCGACACCCCGCACGGTGTCGAGCTTGCGCAGCGCCTCGACGGTCCCGGTGAGGGAGGCGTCGGACGCGCGATGGGTGACGACGACGAGGGAGGCCTCGCCGCTTCCGTCCAGTCGGCCCTGCTGCCGCACGGTGTCGATGGAGACTCCGTGCTCGGCGAAGACGGTGGCGACCTGGGCGAGAACGCCAGGCTTGTCCGCGACGTCGAGACTGATGTGATACCGGGTGACGACGTCGCCCATCGGCGACACCGGCAGGGCGGCATACGCCGACTCGCCGGGCCCCGTCGCCCCGCTGAGCCGGTTGCGGCAGACGGCGACGAGGTCGCCGAGCACGGCGGAGGCGGTGGGTGCACCGCCGGCGCCGGGGCCGTAGAACATGAGCTGGCCGGCCGCGTCCGACTCGACGAACACGGCGTTGTAGGCGCCGCGCACCGAGGCCAGCGGATGGCTCAGCGGAATCATGGCGGGGTGCACCCGCGCGGTCACGGACCCCCCGTCGGCCGCCCGCTCGCAGATGGCGAGCAGCTTGATGGTGCAGCCCATCTGCCGGGCGGAGGCGAAGTCGGCCGACGTCACCTCCGTCATGCCCTCGCGGTACACGTCGTCGAGGCGCACACGCGTGTGGAAGGCGATCCCGGCGAGGATGGCGGCCTTGGCGGCCGCGTCGAAGGCCTCGACGTCGGCGGTCGGGTCGGCCTCGGCGTACCCCAGGGCGGTTGCCTCGTCGAGGGCCTCCTGGTAGCCGGCGCCGGTGGAGTCCATCTTGTCGAGGATGAAGTTGGTGGTGCCGTTGACGATGCCGAGCACCCGGTTCACCTTGTCGCCGGCGAGGGACTCGCGCAGCGGCCGGATCAGCGGGATGGCGCCGGCGACGGCGGCCTCGTAGTAGAGGTCCTTGCCGTGCTCGTCGGCGGCGGCGTGCAACGCGGCGCCGTCCTGGGCGAGCAGCGCCTTGTTGGCGGAGACGACGGAGGCGCCGTGCTCGAAGGCGGTGGTGATGAGCGTGCGCGCGGGCTCGATGCCGCCGATGACCTCGACGACGACGTCGATGTCCCCGCGTTTGACGAGGGCGGTGGCGTCGGTGGTGACGAGGGCGGGGTCGATGCCTTCCCGGACCCGGGACGGCCGTCGCACGGCGACACCGGCGAGCTCCACGGGAGCGCCGATCCGCGCGGCGAGGTCGTCGGCGTGCGTCGTCATGATGCGCGCCACCTCTGAGCCGACCACTCCACAGCCCAGCAGCGCCACCTTCAGCGGACGCGTACGCATCATCCGACCTCGTTTCCTGAATACCGTCTACGGCAGTTTCCGGTTGGTTCAGTCTCACTCACCGGACCGGGGTTTCTATCCCTGGTCCGGATCGTGAGACATGTATTTCATTTTCCCAGCGGCGGCAGACAGGAGATCTTCCGCCCTTTCTTCTCCGCCGCCCTATTCTCCGTCGCTCAGCCCACGTCGAGCCGCAGCAGGTCCTCCTCGGTCTCCCTGCGGACGACGACCCGCGACTCCCCCTCGTGCACGACGACCACCGGCGGCCTCAGCACGTGGTTGTAATTGCTGGCCATGGAACGGCAGTACGCCCCCGTCGCGGGGACGGCGATGAGGTCACCGGGCGCCAGGTCCGACGGCAGGAACGCGTCCTTCACCACGATGTCCCCGCTCTCGCAGTGCTTGCCGACCACGCGCGCCAGCATCGGCTCGGCGTCGCTGGCACGCGAGACGAGCGCGACGCTGTACTCGGCGTCGTACAGCGCGGTGCGGATGTTGTCGGACATGCCGCCGTCGACGGAGACGTACGTCCGCAGCCCGTCGAGCGGCTTGACGGTGCCGACCTCGTACAGGGTGAAGGCGGTGGGTCCGACGATCGCGCGGCCCGGCTCGACGGAGATGCGCGGGGTGCGCAGCCGTGCGGCCTCGCACTCCCGGGTGACGATCTCGGTCAGCGCCTTGGCGATCTCATGCGGCTCACGGGGGTCGTCGTCGCTGGTGTACGCGATGCCGAGACCGCCGCCGAGGTCGATCTCGGGCAGTTCGACGCCGTGCTCGTCCCGGATCACCTTGAGCAGCCCGACCACCCGGTGGGCGGCGACCTCGAACCCCGACATGTCGAAGATCTGCGACCCGATGTGCGAGTGGATCCCGATCAGCTCGAGCCCGTCGAGCTGAAGGGCGCGCCGCACCGCCTCGGCCGCCTGCCCGCCGGCGAGCGGGATCCCGAACTTCTGGTCCTCGTGGGCGGTGGCGATGAACTCGTGCGTGTGGGCCTCGACGCCGACGGTGATGCGGATCTGCACCCGCTGGCGCCTGCCGAGGGACTGCGCGATGTGTGCGACCCGCACGATCTCCTGGAAGGAGTCGAGGACGATGCGCCCGACCCCCGACTCGACGGCCCGGCGGATCTCCTCCGTCGACTTGTTGTTGCCGTGGAAGGCGATGCGGTCCGCCGGCATGCCGGCGGACAGGGCGGTGGCCAGCTCGCCGCCGGAGCAGACGTCGAGGTTGAGCCCCTCCTCGTGCAGCCACCGCACGACGGCCCGGGACAGGAACGCCTTGCCGGCGTAGAAGACGTCCGCGTCGTTCCCGAACGCGGTGCGCCAGGCGCGTGCCCGGCCGCGGAAGTCCGCCTCGTCGAGGATGTAGGCCGGGGTGCCGTGCTGCTCGGCGAGGCTGACGACGTCGACGCCGCCGACGGTCAGCACACCGTCGGCGTTGCGTGTGACGGTCTGCGCCCAGACCTTGGCGTCGAGGGTGTTCAGATCGGCGGGCGGCGCGGAGTAGTGGCCCTCGGTCAGGACGTCGGCGTGACGGGGCCCGGCGGGGTGGGCGGAACGGCTCATCTGGGCGTGCTCTCTCAGAGGTGATCGGGTGCGTCGATACCGAGCAGGGACAGGCCGCCGGCCAGCACCGCCCCGGCGGCTTCGGCGAGCGCGAGCCGGGCACGGTGGGCGGCCGAGGGTTTCTCCTCACCACGGGGAAGGACGACGGGAAGCAGGACGAGGGTCACGTCGGCCAGCGCGAGAAGGTGCCGGGCCAGACGGGAGGGAGCGCCGGCGTCGAGACCGGGGGTGCCCGGCTGCGCGACGTCGGTCACGGCCGTGGCCAGGATGCGGGGGTAGTCCGCGAGAAGGGAAAGAAGTTCGTGGGCTTCGGCCGGCACGTGAAGACCGAAGTCGGCGGCGACGACATCCGTGACGGATTCTGCGACGGACTCCATGACGGCGTCCGTGGCAGCATCCGTGACGGCAGCCGTGACAGCAGCCGTGACAGCATCGTGCGGGCCGGAGCCGGACCACGCCCCGAACCCGAGATCGGCGGCGTTGCGGCGCACGGCCCGGGTGCGGGCGTGTGCGTAACGCACCCGGAAGACAGGATTGCTCTCCCGCTGGACCAGATGATCGGCGGTGACCCGCGGCCGGTCGTGCGGGGCCGGATGGAGAAGGGCCCAGCGTGCGGCGTCGAGACCGAGCGGAGCCGGGTCCTCCGGGGCGGGCGCGGGCCGCAGGGTGACGGGCCCGTCGTGACTGACGTCGACGCGACCGCCCTGCGCCGCGACGATCCGCGCGAGCGCGTCGGCGACGACCTCCGCCCGGATCTCGTACGGCACCCGCACCGCGAAGACCCGCCCGGCGAGCCTGTCGTCGTGCCCGTACCGCGGTCCTTCACCGAGAACACGCCGGACGAGGACCGCGGCGGCCGAACCGTCGAGGCTGAGGTTGAGGAACCCCGGCCCGGTGATCTCGACGCGGGCGACCCCTTCGGACGCGGCCAGGTACGACCGGAGCACCTCGGCGACACGGAGCGGGGGCTGCCCGGCCGGCCGGGCGAGCTGCAGGGCGATGTTCGTGGCGTAGTCCCCACGCCCACCGGGCCCCGGCGGCGCGACGACGGCACGCGCAGGAACGTCCACGCTGAGCTCCCCGGCCTCCACGGCACGACGCACCGCGCGCAGCACGGTACGGGAGAGCTCGACGGGGGTCACGGGACCAGCGTAGGGGAGGAGGGGGGTGGGTAGGCGAGCAGGTTTGCGAGAGGTCCGCGATGTGGACGCCGACACAGAAAAGACGAGGCAGCGAAGACGAGGAACGAAAAAGCGAGCGCCGGGAGACCGGGGACCGGTGGAAGCGCGGACGAGCGGACGAGCGGACAAGTGGGAGCGGGGACGAGAGGAAGCGAAGCCCAGAACAGGAAAAGCAGCTCCACTCGACACGGAACCAGCTCCACTCGACACGGAACCAGCTCTACTCGAATCGGAACCAGCTCCACTCGACACGGAACCAGAGCTACTCGACAGGCAAGCGGCCCTACTCGATCACGGGCCCCGCGCCGGACCCGCCACCCGTCCCGGCCCCCACGCCCTCCCCCGCGCCGCTCTCCCGATCCATCAAGGTCCGAATGAGCTGGACGAGTTCGGCGGGATCGAAGGGCTTGGCGAGGAAGGCGTCAACGCCGACCTCCAGCCCGGCCTCCACCTCGTACTGCGTACAGGCACTGATGATGGCGAGCGGAAGATCGCGCGTGCGTGGATCGGTACGCAGCCGAGCGGCGGTCCGCAGCCCGTCGAGCCGTGGCATGGCGACATCGAGGGTCACGAGATCGGGTCGCACCTGATGGACGACTTCCAGACACTCGACACCATCGGACGCGGTCACGACCTCGATGCCCTCCAGCTCGAGATTGACCCTGATCAGCTGCCGGATGACCTTGTTGTCGTCGACAACAAGCACCCGGCCCGACGCGCCTGGCACCCCTCGAGAGTAGGTCCGGACCGGCCACCGCGTCCGGGTTTTCCCCACTTCCACCCCCCGCGGACGACGCTCCGGCCCGCAGAAACACGTTCATGAACACCCCGAGGGAGCTGGTAGTGTTCTACCCGTCGCCGCGAGCAAACAACTCCGGCCAGACACGCCCCCGTAGCTCAGGGGATAGAGCAACGGCCTCCGGAGCCGTGTGCGCAGGTTCGAATCCTGCCGGGGGCACCTTGCATGAGGTGCCCAAAGACCCCGCCACCAGCGTTTTCGCTGAGGACGGGGTCTTGGCGTATGTGCAGACAGATGCAGCCCGGAGCGGCCGTATGTAGAGGCCTGTGGACGAGGCGTGGACGGGATCTTGGCGCATCGCCGCAGGTGAGTCGCGCTCGCGGCAGTCGGTCTGGTCAAGCAGCCGTCCGCCAGACGCGAGCCTGCGGTGTCAGAGGCTTGCGCTTGGATGAGCGGGTGACCGTTCAAGACGTTGCTCGGCAGCTGCCCGAGATAGCCGTCCTCCGTGAGCACTGCCGTTCCATGGCCACTGTGGAGGCAATCCTGAGCCCTGATTGGGCCGACCGGTACCACTCCTTCGACGACCACTGGTCCGAGAAGGAGTCGATGGCCTCGATGCGTAACGGATCGGGCGACGAGTACTCCATCGTTTTCTCCGACGCCGGCGCCTACGTCCGTGGATTCGATCATGAATCGCCGATGAGCCCCTATGCAGAGGACGGGCCATGGCCCGGAGTGCTCGATGAAGTACCGGATGTCTTCCGGCGGTGCGTCGAGGAGCCCGCGTTCTCGGATGAAGACGGAATGCCTGTCGTCACCGCGTGCATGTGGCGAGAGACGGAAGACGACGGCTGGAAGACAGGGACGATCGACTTCCCTCACCGGGCAACGGACGATCCGGACGGCGCCGACTACCTCTTCCAACTTCTGACCAATCGCTCACCGGAGGCGTTCCAGCGGTGGGCCGAGGACTACTACGAAGTCCCCGTCGACCTGGAGGCTGTCCGTCACGTCTTCTCCTCGCGTCCTCTGACCGAAGAGGTGGTCAGCGCATTGAACTCAGAAATCGCTCTGACAGATCTCATAGAGGACATAGCGGAGATCGGCTATCCGATGAGATGAGACAGCCAACAACGACGAGGCCCCTGGACGCGATGCCAGGGGCCTCGGATGCGGGAAAATGTGTCACTCGTACTCGCGAAGCAAGTCCTCGATACGCCGGTTGGCCACGTCCTGCCGTCCGTCGAGGCACTTCGCGTAGCGGGTCAGCAACACCTCGACGCTGTTGCCGGCGCGCTCAGCGACCTCGGTCGGGTCAACACCGGCATTGAGCCAGGCGACAGCGCTGAGTGTCGAAGGTCGTATGGCCGACTCGCGAGCGGCGAGGAGGCGGCGGGAGCGCGAGGAGCCGGGCCTCCTGCCACACGCGGTAGTAGGTCGAGGACGGGACGACCGAACCTTTCTCACTGCGCCTCTTCAGCGTTGCTGCTCCAGGGTGAGGATGGCCTTGGCGATTGACGTCATGCGGTTGGGGCTGCACCGGGATCTGCGGAAGATGCGCCAGGACTTCAGCCTGGCGACGCCGCGTTCGACGGGTGCCCGTGCTGCGGCCAGTGCCCGGTTGC
>NZ_JBMNDR010000030.1:0-5731 GCF_052543235.1 Streptomyces sp. SAS_272
GCCACGGCCGCGGTGCGGCCGAGCAGGGAGCGGCGGGACATTCTGGGGGTCGGCCGGCTTTCACTTGCCACGTGCGTCCTCCGACGGGCTTCGGGAGCGAGAGGGGATGAACCTGAAAGGTGAACAGGTCTCACATTCTGGCTCCGTGAGAGGGCGCACGACAACGCTCTCGCCGCATCTTGCACACGTGTAACGAGCAGGTGATTCAAGGGAGTTACCGATGGTTACACCGGCGGTCGCGAAGATTGCGCGGAGTCACCGGCTCCGGCGGCGCACCGCCTTGGCGATCCGCTCCGCGTCGAGCGCCAGTTCGCGGAGCGTCCCGCTGATGGGGGTGGTGTAGCCGGTGAAGAACAGGCCGGGGGCGTCCTTCGGGGTGCGGGGGCCGTGGACCACGGGTCTGCCCTGGTCGTCGAGCACGCCGAGATGTCCGACCAGGCCCTCCAGGGCGCGGACGTACCCGGTGGCCGCGACGACGGCGTCCGGGGAGACCCGGGAGCCGTCGGCGAGCACGACCTCGCCGTCCTCGAAGCCCTCCACGGCGGCCACGATCTCCACGCGGCCCTTGCGCACGGCGTCGATCAGGCCGACGTCCTGCACCGGGATCGCGCCCTGCCGGGCCCGGGTGTAGAGGCCGGTGTCGGGGCGCGGCAGCCCGTGCGCGGACAGGTCGGGGATGCTCGCCTTCGCCATCACCCGGGATATCCGGTCGACGAGGGCGACGGGGAGCCGGCGGATCATGATGCCGCTGTACTGGGCGGCCCAGCCGGCGGTCGAGCGGCGCACGATGTGCGGGACCGTGCGCACGGCCAGCCGCACCCGCCCCGCGCCGTTCTCCACCAGGTCGACGGCGATCTCCGCGCCGGTGTTGCCCACGCCGACGACGAGGACGTCCCGGCCGGCGTACTCCTTGCCGCTGCGGTAGTCGGCGGCGTGCGTCAGGTCGCCCGTGAACGTCTCGCGGCCGGGCCACCGGGGCAGGTGCGGGGTGTGGTTGTAGCCGGTGGCGACGACGACCGCCGAGCCGAGGAGCTCACGCCCGCCGGTGGCGCGCAGCAGCCAGCCGATTCCGTCGGCGGTGCGCTCGACGCGGGATACCTCGACGCCGGTGACGATCTCCAGCTCATGGACCTCGGCGTACTTCTCGAGGTAGCGCACCAGGTCGTCGCGGGCCACCCACCGACCGAAACGTCGCGGTATCGCCAGCCCGGGCAGGGCCGAGAGGCGCCGGGTGGTGTGCAGATGCAGCCGGTCGTAGTGGCGCCGCCAGGACGCGCCCACCCCGTCGGCCTTCTCCACGACGACCGCCCGTATGCCCTGGGCACGCAGCGCGTACGCGGCGGCGAGTCCGCCGGGGCCGCCGCCGATGACGTAGACGGGGCGGTCGGCCGGGTTCGCGGCAGTGATCGCCTGGGGGGCCGGGCGCGGTGCGGAGTCTTCCATGAGCGCGAGAGTAATCACGTATGCCGTTGATGGGTCTCGGTCAAGACCGGAATTGGTTGCGGATCGATCACGCATGGGGGAGATGTGGGTGGAGCCGGTGGCGTAGGCCACTTGCTTGTGCGTAAACGGAGAAGGATGCGCCGCGACATCAGAAGTCCGGTCCCACGTGCTCTTCGAGCTGACCGAAGCGGTGCTGCGCTCTGAAGACCAGATCAACATGCTGGTCGTGCCCTCCCCCACGCATGAGATGCGGCGCGGACACGGCGCCCTGCGCGGGGCGCCGGACAAGGTCTGGTGCGCTCGAGTTGAGCACTGCTTGAATGCAACGGTGATCGAATTAGCGGCGGCTCTGCTCGTGGCCGGACTGACAGCCTGGTTGTTCTGGAGGAAGGCCGGGCAACGTGCGGATGGCGCAGCTCGGGGAGATGTGGTCAAGGTTCCCTGTCTGCTCCGGCATCCCGCGTTCGACGGCCGGTGGCTCCGTGGGCGGATGGTGATCGGCCACACCTCGATGGCCTGGGAGAACCGCGGCAGGGGCGGTGCGGCAGTGTCACTTCCGGCAGGGTTGCGCCAGGTCGGCGTACGTTCACCTTCGCTGCGTGAAGCTTGGAAGGTGAACGGCGGCTCCAGGATCATCGAGTGCGCCTCCTCCGAAGGCGCTGTTCTGGTCGCCGTGATGCCGAACGAGTTGGACCACGTGCTCACCGCCTTGAGCATGAACAGCGCCGCGTAGACGGCGACTTGCCATTCCCGCACAGGGCCGACAGCGAAGCGCTCGGAGTGAGCGCCGCGGACGTAGTGGACCCCAATGACATACTCACCGACACCGGGGACAGCTCGGCGCCTGACACCTCTTTCGCCGCCACACCAGCACCGGACGGCAGACAGGGCCTTCCTCGTCTGTGAAGGTGCGGGGAAGGCCCTGTCAGTCCGCTGATGGTGCTGGTCGTATGTCGGCTAACTGATGGTCTGGTAGTCGGTGAAGGCTTCGGATGCCACGGTGACCTGTTGTGTGCCGCTGGCGGTTATGCCACGGAAGGCACGGACTCGGCCGGAGTTCGGTGTGGTTGCCCACAGGTCGAGTTTGCCGTCGGCGTCGGCGTCGGGTGCTGCGGTGAATGTGGGCACAGTACTGGTGCTCCAGTTGGAGCCGATTCCTGTGCGGTTGGTGACGCCGATGTCATAGCCGTTGTCGCCTTGCTCGCCGTGGAAGACCCAGAGTCCTCCGACGTCAGGGCGGTCGTAGCGGACGACGAGGTCGGCTCGTCCGTCGTTGTTCCAGTCCCCGGGAGCGGCCAGGGTGATCTCGTTGATTTTTGAGTCTCCGTTGGCGAGGGGGTCGTCGGGGCCGCCCAGGAGGACCGGGTCGCGGTCGCTGTCGAGGCGGTCGTCGGTGTTGCCGTAATAGAGCCAGACGAAGGTGCCGTCGTTGACCACGAGGTCGGGGTAGCCGGGGGTGTCCGGGGTGCCGTCTGCGTCGACATCCAGAGGGCCGTCGACGTCTACGGCGAGGATCTGCTTGACGCCGTTGCTCCAGTGGTTGTTGGCGCTGTCGTAGACGCTGAGTTCGCGTTCGTCGTTGTCGGTGCCTGGGCAGTCTGTGCAAACGAAGCCGGAGCCGTCGTTGGGATGGATCCGCAGGCGGTTGCTGTCGGCGGTGGCATCGTGTTCGAGGGCGATGAGGTCCTCGTAGCCGTCGCCACATGGCGCACCCGCCCGGACCTGGAACTCGGAGATCCAATGTTTCATTTTGTTTGGGCCGTGGCGGTATTCGTGCTTGGTTTGCTGATCGCCCTCGACTACCGCAACATCGCGTTGCGTGTGTACGACGTCATCGGAATGGTCTCGCCCGGCGGCACGCCCAGCGGTCGCTTCACACCCGACCACTTGCGCATCGTATGGGGCCTCCTGGCTGTGATCGGCGCGGTGGTCGCAGTAGTCAGGGGCTGGGCGCTGTTCGCCTGAGCCTACGCCTTGTTGGCCCGCACCGGTCCGAGCGCTTGCGTGGCCTGCCGAGACCCAGCCTCGGCACCCGGATGGCTTCCAAGACCGCTTCGAATTGCGGGGAGTCGCCCGCCGCCCGGCCATGAGCACGGCGGACAAAGGCTTCTGCCCCTCCTCGACCGCGAGGTGAATTTTGCTGGTCAGTCCACCGCGAGAACATCCGAGGCGTGGTCGACCGGCTCGACGAAGATCCCGCCGGGCGGCTCTTTCTGAACTGAAGGTCCCCCTTTTCGTCGCTCCTGCGGCGTGCTGGTGGGTCCGGCAGCAGACGGTGGAGTCGACGTTGACGTCTAGGCCCTTGGCGTCCGCCTCGGCCTGGAGCTGGGTGAACATCCTTGCCCAGGTCCCGTCCCGCTGCCAGCGCCGGAACAGGTCATAGACCCGGTCCCATGGTCAATAATTTCGGGCACGTCCCGTCAGGGTGCACCGGTCCGGGTCCGCCACCGTATGCCGTCTATCAGCTGCCGCCGCGTCCACACCAGCGGACGACCCGGCTTGATGCCTTTGCGGCAGCAAGGGCTACAGTCGGGCCCCCTGGCCGTCACCACGTCCCCGGCCCGGCTGAGATCGACGTGCCCCGCGACCGGGAGGGCTCCTTCGAGCCGGCCATCGTCAATAGGCGGGAGCGCCGGCTTTCCGGCGCGGACGAGATGGTGCTCTCGCTGTCTGCGAAGAGCTCATGCACGGGGAAATCTCCGCGCACCGTGGCGGCTACTGCGACGAGCCTGCTGTTCAACTCGCCGCAGCGGCACAGCCATCCATGCCGGCCTATACCCCGAGCGGTGTGGCGCCGCAGGACGACGAACGCGGGCCTGAGCAGATCCATGGCCAGCCCCCTTGCTCTGGACGTGGCCCACCACCGAAGACCCTCCGACCTGTGCCGTCAACCCTGCTGCAGCCGTGGACCGGCGCGCGGCTGCCGGAATCTGTCCACTGGGGACCTGCCCGACGCTGTCTGTATGGATGACCAGCACACGAACCTGGCGTCGTCCACGCTCCGGCGCGAGCTCTTCGACGGCCTCGGACGGGCACTGTTCACCCGCCCCGCGCCGAAATCCGCACGAGCCCAGAGAAAACCTCCTCACGCGCGCCAAGGCCTCCACGACGGCCGTAGCCGAGCGCCTCGGGGTCTCCCGCCGCACCGTGGAACGCTACCGCTCGGGCGCTGTGAGGGGCTGGTTCTGCGCCGGGCGCGAAGGCGTCATGGCTGACCGCCTATGCAGGTTGGCCTTGCGGTTCACGTGGTCACCGGCGCGGGGGTGTGCGGGGCGTCGGTGCCGTACGCCGTCGCGCTCGCCCTTGGCAGCCTTGCCCACATTCGCGTCCCGCCGCCGGGTTCGTGGGCCTCGCCGAAGCCCCAGCTGCCGTCGCAGGCACGGCAGACGCAGGCGAGGACTCGTAGGGCCGCGCGGCGGCGGGTGTCGCAGGCTGCGGCGAGTTGGGGGTGTGTGTGGCGGGGGTGGCTGTCGTAGACGATCACGCGCAAGGTGTCCGCCCGGTAGTGGAGCGAGACGTGGAAGTTCGGTGACTCCGTGAACTGGGCGGCCACTGCGGTCAGTTCGCCCACCGCCTGAAGCGCCGGGTCCAGCATGTCGTGCAAACCGTGCGCCTTGAGCAGCTCACGTGTGGTCGTCCTCGCCAGGGCGGGGCTCGCCAAGGCCGCGGGGAGCGTGAGGTTGTAGGCGAGGGTCTCGGGGACGGGGGCGCTGAAGTCCGCCGGGAAGGTGGGGGCGGCGGGGCAGCGGGAGATGGGCATGGGGGCTCCTTGTCGTTCGTGCTCGTACTGGCCGCAGTCGGTGGCTCGTCTCCCTGGCGCGGGCCCGCCCATCCCAGGGGAGGAGCGTGCGGGCAGGCTCGCGCGGTGCACTGCCGACTGCCGTCTGTAGCGGACGCACTACTCAATGTACTGACTGTAGGGCCAATTTTGTTCCCCAGTAGGGAAACTTCACCCCCCCAGGGGCTACGCAGTGTGCGGAGGCGGCACACTTCTTGTGACCACACGCGGAGGGAACTGCATGGCAGCCAGGACGTCACCGACGGAGCGTCAGAGGCGAGTCGGGGTCGAGGTGCGCAAGATGCGCACCTCGGCGGGAATCTCTGCGGAGTACGCCGCCGGGCTGCTCGGTGTCGACCGGGCCAAGATTTCCAACATCGAGACGGGTATTCGTGCCATCAGCCCCGAACGCGTGCGCACGCTCGCGTGCAACTGCGACTGCCGCGACGAGAAGTACGTCGAAGCGCTGGCGGAGATGGCGCGCCCCGGGCAGCGGGGCTGGTGGGACAG
>NZ_JBMNDR010000030.1:5831-40284 GCF_052543235.1 Streptomyces sp. SAS_272
CAGCTCCCACGGGCCCGAGTTCCTCCATACGGAAACCCAGTTGGCGAAGTACCGTGCCCACCTGGACTGGATGGAGCGCATCGCTCTTTCGCCCTCGGCGTCGCGCGAACTCATCCGCACCATCGCCAACGATCTGTGAGGAGAACCCGATGAGCGAGATCACCTGGGATGAGCCGTTCTGCGGTGAGGGAAACTCCTGCTTCCGCCTCGGCACCGACCCCGACGGCAACGCCTACATCGCCATAGCCGGCGCCGAGGAAGCCTACGTCGTCGATTCCCGTGAGGCGCTCCGGACGATGATCCGCGACATCAAGGCGGGGAAGGCCGATCACCTGCTCTGAGGCGGCTCCCCGTCCCGCCGGATGTAGTGGCCTGCGCGTGGGCGATGTCCGGGACCTCGCGGTTTCCCGTGGGGTTCCCGGGCGGTGCTATCTGACGTACCGTCAGATTCATGGATGCTATCTGGCTCGGCGGGGCCGAGTGGCTGGCGGTGCTGCGGATCGGGCTCGGGCTGTGGTGGCTGGAGAGCTGGCGGCACAAGGACAAGAAGGCCTGGTTCGAGAGCGGCGCCGGCATCGGCTGGGCGGCGGACGTGGCGGCGAAGCACCGCTGGAACGCCGTCCGCTCCGGGTTCGCCGTCGTGGTGCAGCCGCGCCCGCGCGTCATGGCGTACGTCGTGGTCTACGCGGAGCTGGCGCTCGGCCTCGGTCTGATCCTCGGCTTCCTCACCCCGGTCGCCCTGGCCGCGGGCCTGCTGCTCAACCTCGTCTACCTCGTCCTGATGATCCACGACTGGGCCGAGCAGGGGCAGAACTCGATGATGGCGCTGATCTCCGCGGTGGGACTGGGCGGGATGGCCTGGCAGACGTGGTCCCTGGACAGCGCGCTGGGGTGGTTCTGATGGGCACGCCGGCCCGGTTCGACCTGCCGGAGGCCGACGCCTTCACCCGTACGTACTGGGACGCCGCCGCCGAGGGCAGGCTGCTGATCCGGCGGTGCGGCGCCTGCGCGCGGGCCCACCACTACCCCCGGGAGTTCTGCCCGCACTGCTGGAGCGAGGACGTCACCTGGGAGGACGCCAGCGGCCTGGCCACCCTCTACACCTGGTCCGTCGTCCACCGCAACGACCTGCCGCCCTTCGGCGGGCGCACGCCGTACGTCGCGGCGATGGTCGATCTCGCCGAGGGTCCGCGCATGTCGACGGAGCTGGTGGGCGGAGCCGAGCCGCGCGCGGGCATGGCGCTGACGGTGGTCTTCCGGGACGGGGCGCCGGTGTTCCGGGCGGTGTCCGAAGGGGGGCGCCCGCGACTTGAAGGGCCGCTCGCGCCGGGCCGGACGGGTGTTCAATGATCGGATGACCGATATCCGTGAGCCCTCCCCGTCTCCCGTGACGTCCGCCGCGTCGCCCGAGCCCTCCCCGTCGTCCCCGTCGACCGCGCTGCCGGCGGCGCCCGTCCTCGACGGGCACGGGCTCCGGCTCCGGGTGTGGGACCCGGAGTCCGCCGCCGACGTGGACGCCTGGCTGCGCGGGCTCACCGACCCGGACTTTCTGCGCTGGAACACGCCGCTGCGAACGGTGTCGGACGCCGCGAGCGCACGGGCGTCCCTGGAGAGCAAGACGGCGGACGCCGCGGCCGGACGCGCGATGACGTTCTGCGTCACGGACGCGGCCGACGGGGCGGTCCTCGGACAGGTCGGCGTCAGCGCGATCGAACGCGTGCCGAGCTTCGCCAGGGTCGGCTACTGGGTCCTGCCGGAGGCGCGGGGCCGGCACGTCGCCACCCGCTCGCTGCTGCTCGCCACCCGGTGGGCGTTCGCCGAGATCGGTCTGCACCGGCTGGAGCTGGGCCACGCCCTCGGCCACGACGCCTCCTGCCGGATCGCCGAGCGCTGCGGATTCCGGTACGAGGGAACGCTGCGCGGGGCGATGTGGGAGGCCGGCCGCACGGACGCCTTCCGGGACGTCCACGCGCACGGCCGGCTGACGACCGACCCCGAGCCGGAGTCCCCCTGACGGCGCGGTAATTGGCAGGCGGGGAACGGCCTTCGCGCGTCACGATGGGCCATGCGCCCTGACGACTGGCACCTCACCCACGACCTCGACGCGTTCCTCGAGCACGCCGGCGAGTTCCTTCGCTCCCGCCCCGCACTGCACACGGTCCCGCTGACCGTCGTCGACAGCCTGCGCCGCAGGGGCCCGCACGTGTACGGCACGGAAGACCCCCTCTTCGGCGCGCTCGACGAGGGCGACGGCGTCACGGGGGTGTTCTTCCGCACGCCCCCGCACCGGCTCAGCCTCACCTCCCTGACCGAGGAGGGGGCCGCAGCCCTCGTCGAGCGGCTGGCCGCCGACGGGCACCGCTTCCCCGGGGTGTCCGCGGACCGCGACACCGCCGCCCTCTTCGCGGCGGCCTGGGGACGGAGGATTGGCGTCGAGTCGCGACCGGTCGAGCGGCAACGCCTCTACCGGCTGGGTGAGTTGACCTCCCCCGGACCGGTTCCGGAAGGCCGCGCGCGGGTCGCCGTCGCGGCCGACCGCGAACTGCTGATCCGCTGGCACGACGCCTTCCTGGAGGACACGGGCGCGCACACCGGCCAGGACGCCGGCGCCTGGGCCGACTCCCGGATCGCCTACGGCGGGATCACCCTCTGGGAGACGCCCGACGGCGCCCCCGTCGCCATGTCCGGCGTCACCCCGGAAGTGGCCGGCCAGGTGCGGGTCGCCCCCGTCTACACCCCGCCCGCACTGCGCGGCCGCGGCTACGCGGGCGCGGCGACCGTCGAGGTGAGCCGCGCGGCGCAGGCCTCCGGCGCGGCGGAGATCCTTCTTTTCACCGACCTCGCCAACCCGACGAGCAACGGCCTCTACCAGCGCATCGGCTACCGCGAGGTGGCGGACTTCGCGGTGTACGCGTTCGGGTAGGGGACGTGGGCGACTCGCGTTCCCTCCTCCGTTCGGGTGGAGGGGGAGGCGGTTCATGGCGGGGGCAGGACTTTCGAAGTACTTTCGAAGACATGGCCACCGAAAACGCCGCCGTGAACTTCTCCGAACTGGTCAACAAGAACAAGCAGACCCTCGCCCGACTCAAGGAGTCGCCCCGCCTCCTGCTGCATCGCAGGGACGGGGAGGATCTCGTTCTCACCACCGCCACCCGGGCCGAGCAGGACCAGACCGTGGTGTCGGCCGCCACGCGGATGCTGGCCGCGTTGGCCCGTCGGGAGCCCGGCAGCATGGAACTCCTTCTCGGGATACTGCCGGACGCCTTCCCCTGGATCCGCTTCCTGCCCGAGGCCGACGTGCACGCGTTCGCCGTCGAACTGGTCGACACCATGCGGGCCGCGGACTCCGTGCGCAACAGCGCCTCCGTCGCGCAACTGCTCGTCGCCTGGGAGCACACGGCCGAGGTCCACTCGGACCCGGAACTGCTGGCCGCGCTGACCAGGAACCACATGGAGGACTACGGCCCTGCCACGGATCCGCGGGAGGGCCTTTGAGCGCGGGCCGTGGAGACCGCGTCGCACCGCCGGCGCCTGACGGCCACTGGGAGGTCCGTTTCGCCGACGCGGCCTCGGCGAAGGGCTGGGAGAACCTGGCGCAGCAGGCGCGTGAGAACACCTTTCGCGCCTGGACCGTCATGCGCACCGAACCCGCACCGGCCGCCGAGACACCTCGGCACCACCGTCTCAAGGGCAGTCTGGCGCACGGGACCCATCGCGGACGGACCTGCCAGCAGTGGCAGATCGAGGTGACCGGGGCCGGACGCGTCTGGTACCTCCTCGACACCTGCTGGATCACTTTCGCCGGGACCGGGCACCCGCGTGCCACCGAACGATCCTGAGGGCGGCCTCAGGGCCTCAGGGCCACAGGCGGTCGGTGGACCAGGTCCCCGCCGTGCGGCGGTAGCGCAGGCGGGTGTGGCGGCGGGCGGGGTCGCCCTGGAAGAACTCCGCCTCGTCCGGGCGCAGCCGGTACAGCGTCCAGGTCGGGGACTTGGCCGTCGGGTGCTGCCGGGCGTGCTCCCAGGCGGCCTCCGACGCCGCCGCCAGTTCCTCCGCCGAGGTCAGGACGTCGCTCTGCCGTCCGGTCAGGGCGGCGGCCAGCGCGCCCGTCGAGCGGGCGTGCAGATCGGCCTGGGCCTCCTCGGAGGGGGCGGACGTGACCGGGCCGCGGACCCTGACCTGGCGGCCCAGGACCGGCCAGTAGAAGGTCAGGGCCGCGTACGGGCGGGCGGCGAGCTGACGTCCCTTGCTGCTGGTGGCGTGGGTGGCGAAGGACCAGCCGGCCGCGTCCGCGCCGTGCAGCATGACGATCCGGGCGTCGGGCAGGCCCTCCGCGTCCGACGTCGACAACGTCATCGTGTGCGGTTCCCGCTCGCCCGCCGCGACCGCCTGCGCGAACCACCGCGTGAAGAGGGACAGCGGGTCGTCGGGGGCCGACGACGCGTCGAACGGCGGCAGTTCCGTCACCTCCGGGTCCCACACCCGCAGCGTCCTCAGCAGTTCATGAAGGTCCTTGGCCATGCACCGAGTATCCGGTCAGTGGCGGGCGAACTGGACCCGGGTCGACTGCACAGCCTCCGGCCGGACGGCGATCCCCTCGACGGTCAGCCGCTCCCCGTAGATGTCGGTGAGCCGGATCGCGCCGCCGCAGCCGGCGCCGTGCTCGGAGAGGAAGTAGTTGTAGTCGGTGCGCGCCAGCCGGATCCAGGAGCCGCCGCTGCGGACCTCGAGCCGGGCCAGCGGGTTGCGGTGGCCGATCGCCTGGACGCCGCACCAGTACTGACTGGAGCCGGTCTTGTAGCGGATCGAGACGGTGTCCGACGTGGCCGGGCTCAGCAGGCTCCACGTGATCGGGATGCGGCCCGTCGGGAGGGGGGCGAGCTTGGCGAAGGCCTGCCGGCTGAGGTCGAGCTGACCGGGAGCGCAGGGCGCCGGGCACTCGTTGGTGATCCGGACCGTGATGGACGCCCCGCCCGCCGTGCGGACGGCCACATACGCGCCGCACGCCTTCGACGTCTCGTAGTCGGCGGTGTTCATCGCCGCGGTCATCACGTCGGAGGTCGGGCCGAAGGAGCAGGCGCCGCCGCCGTCGCCTGCGTCGTAGGCGGTGGCGACGCCGTCATAGGCGGCGCCGGGCCGGATCCGTCCGGCGAGCGGTCCCGCGCCGGAGGCCGCCCGGGGGGCGGGAGCGGCGGCCTCGGCCGAAGGCCGCGCGGACCGGGCGGCCGCGGGGGTCTTCGACCCGCCGGCGGTCGGGCTCGGGCTCGGGCTCGCGGACGTCGTGGACGGCTCGGGCGACGGGGACGTCTTCGCCGTCGTCGGCGTCGGCGACCCGCTCACCGGGGCGCCGGCGACGGGCGCGCCCGCCTCGCGCACGTCGTCGCTCCCGCCGCCGGGGCGGAAGGCCACGACCAGGGACACGACGAGTGCGACGGCGGCCACGGCCACCACGGTGACCACGGGGACGCGGACCGTGCGCCGGTCGGGGCGGCGCGAACGGCGGTGCGAGGGAGTTGCCACAGGAGAGATCCTTACGCGTTGCGGCGGAACACGTCCGGCAGACGACCCTCCCGGACATGGAGACCCCCGAACGCGAAGGCCTCCGCCCCCTCAGTGGCCACTGCCCCGCGAAAGGTTGCCGCTCCCGAAAAGATCACCGATCCCGGCGTGGCGGCCGATCCCGCGAGGCGGCCTCCGGCTTCCCGGCCTCACCGCCCGCCTTCGGCCCTGCGGCCCCCGGGCCTCGGCGCCCGTCTCACTGTCTGCCCAGCACCACTGTGCCCGAGGAGCAGAACCAGCCGCCGGTGCCGCAGGCGACGCCCAGTCGCGGCAGACCGCCGTCACGGGCGTGCACCTGGCGTGGGCCGGCCTCGCCCCGCAACTGCCGTACCGCCTCCACCAGCAGGAACAGGCCGCGCATCCCCGGGTGCTGGGCCGACAGGCCGCCTCCGTCGGTGTTGACCGGCAGGGCGCCGCCCTCGACCCGTAGCCGGCCCTTCTCCACGAACGGGCCGCCCTCGCCCTTCGCGCAGAAGCCCAGGTCCTCGAGGGTCACCAACGTCATGTAGGTGAACGCGTCGTAGATCTGGGCGAAGTCCATCTCGTCCGGACGCACCCCCGCCCGGGCGAAGGCCAGCCGGCCCGAGGTCGCCGCCGGGGAGACCGTGAAGTCCTCCCACTCGGACATCACGGCGTGCGAGACGTGCTCTCCCGTCCCCAGGATCCACACCGGCGCCGTGCGGCAGTCCCGCACGTACTCCTCGGCGGCCAGCAGCACCGCCGCGCCCCCGTCGGAGCGGACGCAGCAGTGCAGCTTGGTGAAGGGGTCCGCGATCATCGGCCCGGACTGCACCTCGTCGACCGTGACCGGCGTGCGGAACATCGCCTCCGGGTTCAGCGCCGCGTTCGCCCTCGCCTGGACGGCGACCTCCGCCAGCTGCTCGATCGTGGTGCCGTACTCGTGCATGTGACGGCGGGCGGCCATCGCGTACTTGGCGATCAGGGTGTGCCCGTAGGGCGCCTCGAACTGGAGGGGGCCGCGGGCGCCGAAGGCGAAGGCGCCGGCGCGGCGGCCCGCCCTGATGTCGGCCCGGGGCGTCGCGCCGTACGCCAGCAGGACGGCGTTCGCGTGGCCGGCGGCGATCGCGTCGGCGGCGTGCGCCGCCATCACCTCCCAGGTCGCGCCGCCGACCGAGGTGGAGTCGACCCAGGTGGGGCGCAGACCGAGGTAGTCGGCCAGCTCGACCGGGGCGAGCGTGCCGAGGCCGGCGGAGGCGAAGCCGTCCACCGTCTCCCGCCCCAGTCCCGCGTCGGCCAGCGCCCGGCGGGCCGCCTGGGCGTGCAGGGCGTGCGGAGTCGCCTCGTCGACCCGGCCGCAGTCGGAGAGCGCGACGCCGACGACGGCCACGTTCCGGGTCCGCAACTGCATGAAGGGCCACCTTCCTCTGGGCAACTCGCTGCCGAGCTCCTAATATGACGGACCGTCAGATCCGTTGGAAGGGGCGGCCATGGACCCCGGCTTCACCGCCGAGCAGGACGAGATCCGCCGCACACTGCGCGAACTGCTCCACAAACGCTGCGGCCCCGCGGAACTCCGGGCCGCCCTCGACGCACCGGCCGGGCACGACCCCGCACTGTGGGCCGCCCTCGCCGAACAGCTCGGGCTGCCCGGCCTCGCGCTCCCCGAGAGCCACGGCGGCGTCGGCTGCCCCCGCACCGACCTCGCCCTCGCCGCCGAGGAGACCGGCCGGGCCCTCGCGCCGAGCCCGCTGCTCGCGACCTCCGTGCTCGTCGCGCCCCTGATCCTCGCCCTCGGGGCCGACGCCCAGCGGACCGGCCTGCTGCCCCGGATCGCCGACGGCACGCTCACCGCCGCACTCGCCGTGCCCGCGTCCGCTCTCGCCACGGCCCTCGCGCTGACCGGGCCGGGCAGCGGCGACTGGTCCGGCGGCGGGCGGGCGGGCGGCGTGCAGGCCCGCCGGTCAGGGGACGGCTGGCGGCTGTACGGGGAGGCCGCGCAGGTGCTCGACGGGCACAGCGCCGGCCTGTTGCTCGTCGCCGCGCACACCGGGGGCTTCGTACGGTCGCGGACCCTGCTGTTCCTGGTTCCCGGGGACGCCGCCGGCGTCGTACGGACGCGGCAGACCGCCCTCGACGCCACCCGGCCGCAGGCGCGGGTGCAACTGAGGGACGTGGCAGCCGAGTTGCTGGGGACGGAGGAGGCCGACGTGCCCAGGGCGCTCGCCGACGCGGGAGACTTCGCCGCCGCCTTCCTCGCCTGCGAGGCCGTCGGGACGGCCGGACGGGCGCTGGAGCGGACCGTCGAGTACCTCGGGCAGCGGGAGCAGTTCGGGCGTCCGATCGGCTCCTTCCAGGCCGTGCAGCACCGACTCGCCGACGTGTACGTGCAGGTCCAGGCGGCCCGCTCCGCCGCGTACTACGCCGCCTGGGCGGCAGGCGGGGACGGCGGCGGCGACGGGCACGGGGCCGGCCCGCAGGAGCGGGTCGGCGGGCTCGCGCTCGCCCAGGCGCTGGAGGCGCTGCGCCGGGCCGCCGCCGAGGGCGTCCAGCTCCACGGCGGCATCGGTTTCACCTGGGAGCACCAGGCGCACCTGTACTTCAAGCGGGCCGCCGGGGACGAGCTGCTGTTCGGGCCCGTGCACCGGCTGCGCGCCCACGCGGCGGATCGGGCCGGACTGTTCGCACAGACGGAGGTGACCGTGTGATCGGCGTCAGAGCGGTGCAGAAGGTGTCCTCGACACGGGCCTTCGCGAAGGTGGCCCCGCACGTCATCCCCGCCCTCGACCGGGCCGTGCACCGCCTCACCCGGGGAAAGGTGCTGCTCAGCGCCCAGTTGCTGCCGGGCGTGATCCTGACGGCCACCGGCGCGCGGAGCGGACTGCCGCGGCGGACGCCGCTCGCCTGCATGCCCGAGGACGGCGGCGGGAGCTGGATTCTGGTCGGCTCCAACTTCGGCCGCACCGGGCATCCGGCCTGGACCGCCAACCTGCTCGCCCGTCCCGACGCCGAGATCAGCTGGAAGGGCACGGACATCCCGGTCACGGCCGTGCTGCTCGTGGGGGAGGAGCGGGCCGCGGTCTGGAAGACGCTGCTGACGTTCTGGCCGCCGTACGCCGCCTACCAGGAGCGGGTGGAGCGGGAGATCCGGCTGTTCCGGATCACGCCCCGGCCGTCGGCCTGATCCGCGCCGGGCCGCCGTCGGCCCGAGCCGCGCCCCGGCCGTCCTCCCGAGCCGCGCCCCGGCCGTCCTCCCGAGCCGCGCCCGGGCGGCCGGCCTGGCGGGTGGGCCGGCGGTCGTCCTGGGCCGCGTGTGGCCCGCGAGGTCGGCTCACAGTGTGGCCAGGCGCTGCAGCAGCAGGAACGCGCCGATCCCGAGCATCGCAGCCCCTGAGGTGCGGGTCACCGCGCGGGCCGCCGCCGGGCGGGCGCCCAGCAGCCTGCGGGCCAGGACGCCCACCGTGAGGTAGACGGCCGCGCAGCACGCCATGTGCAGCAGCCCGAGGAGGGTCGTCTGCGCGGCCACCGGCAGGCGTCCGGCGCCGGTGGCGAGGAACTGCGGCAGGACCGAGAGGTAGAGCAGCAGCCCCTTGGGGTTCAGGCCGCTGATCGTCGCCCCGCGCAGGAAGACCCGCGGTCCCGCCGCCGCGAGCTCCTCTCCGGCGCCCGGTGTCCCCGGCCGTCGCAGCACGCTCCAGCCCAGCCACACCAGATAGGCGGCCCCCGCCGCCGTGAGCCCGGTCAGCACCGCGGGCGAGCCCGCGACCAGGACCGCCAGGCCCGCCGCGGCCAGCGCCGTGTGCAGCGCGTAGCCGCTCACCAGCCCGCCCACCGCCGCGCCCACCGAGCGGCCGCGCAGCCCGGCGGAGATCACATACGCCCAGTCGGCGCCCGGCACGCACACCAGCAGCAGGTCCACGGCGAGGAAAGAGAGGAGGGTTCCCGAGTCCATGGTGGGGACATTAGGCGCGATGCGGCCGAAAGTGTTCCTGATGTTTTCGCGGTCTCTCGTACTGTGGGGGAAGATCTGCCTCATGGACGACGTGGACCGGAAGATTCTTGCGGAACTGCAGCAGGACGGGCGGCTGACCGTGACCGAGCTGGCCGCGCGGGTGCGGCTGAGCGTCTCGCCGTGTCACCGGCGGTTGCGGGAGCTGGAGCGGTCCGGGGCGATCAGCGGCTACCGGGCCGTGGTGGAGCCGTCCGCCGTGGGGCTGACCTTCGAGGCGCTGGTCTTCGTGTCCATGCGGCAGGAGGACCGGGACACGGTCGCCGAGTTCGAGCGGGCGGTGGGCGAGGTGGAGCACGTCCTGGACGCTCAGCGGCTGTTCGGGGAGCCGGACTACCTGCTGCGGGTGGCCACCGCCGACCTCGCGGCCTTCCAGCGGCTCTACGACGAGCGGCTCGCGACCCTGCCGGGCGTGCAGCGGCTGACGTCGACGCTGGTGATGAAGCATGTGGTGAAGGGACGGGCGCTGCCCGCCTAGGGGCTTCGTCGCGCACGTCCGGCCGGGCGCCGGCGGCCGGAGTGTGCCGCGGAGTGCGGCAGGCGGCAGCTCACCTGGGTGAACCGCCGCCCGGCAGACAGGACGTGACGTGAAGAAGCGGGGCGCGGCCGGCTACTTCGTCGGCTTCTTTCCGGTGATGCCGAGGTGCACCAACAGCGCCAGGTTCGGCTTGAGTTCAGCCTGCTTGACGCCCCATGTCTGGAAGCCCTTCTGGTGCGAGGCGACCGCCGCGAGCATCGCGACGAGCGCGCCGGCGACCGCGGCCGGGTTCACGTCCTTGTCGACCCTGCCCTTGGACTGGAGTTCGGCGACCGCGTCCGACAGGGAGTTGTTCACCGAGTTGAGGATCTTCATCCGGAGTTTGTAGAAACGCTTGTCGCCTTCGGCCGCGCCGAGGTCGACGACCCTGAGGATCGCGTCGTTCTTCCGCCAGAACTCCAGGAAGCCGTCCACGAGTTCCTGGGCCGTCTGCCAGCCCGCCTTGCCGACCCAGGAGCGCCCCTCGACCAGGGCGGTCAACTCGGCTCCCTCGGCGGCCATTTGCTCGGCGATCTCCAGGACGGCGCCCTCGACGTCGGGGAAGTACTGGTAGAACGTCGCGGGCGAAGTGCCTGCCTTCCGGGCGACATCGATGACCTTGACGTCCCGGTAGGGAGAGGAGCTGAGCATCTCGCTGAGGCAGTCGAGCAGCTTCTGCCGCGTCGCCTGCCCGCGTCGACCGGCCACGCGGCCGTCGACGGTACGCACTTGTCCTGTCATGCCGTCAGCTTACCGAGGGGTGATCGGAGCGCGATTCGGCCGACTGCAAATGGGGTGCACGGGGGTGCGGAGGCGGCTGTGCCTGGTCTGCGGCTTGCGTGAAGCGCCGTTAGTTTGGCTGCATGGCCGAAAACAGGGCATCGGTGTACGCAGAGGGCGTCCCCTGCTGGGTGGACGCGCAGCTCCCCGATGTGGACGCGGGCAAGCGGTTCTACGGTGAACTTTTCGGATGGGACTTCGAGGAGGCCTACGGCTCCTCGGTGTGGGCCCGGCTGGACGGCGCCCGGGTCGCCGGGCTCGCCCACAAGACGGACGGGCGGATGCCCACCGTCTGGACGGTCTATTTCGCCACCCCGGACGCGGAGGCGACCGCCCGCCGCATCCTGCGGGCCGGCGGCCAGGTCGTGACGGCGCCGCTCCGGGTCGACGGGGCGGGCGCGGCCGCGCTGGCCGCCGACCCCGAGGGCGCGGTCTTCGGCCTGTGGCAGGCGGCCGGCCATCCCGGCTTCGGCGTGCGGCACCGACCCGGCGCGTTCGCGTGGGCTCAGCTCTACGCCCGGGACACCGAGGCCGCCAACACCTTCTACGGGCACCTCTTCCACGAGGCGCTGTTCGGCCCGCAGGCCGAGCCCGACTTCGGGCGGGCGCCGGTCGGCGACGTCTTCCCGGAGATCATGCCGGCGCACTTCCTCGTCCACTTCGGCGTGCAGGACTGCGAGGCCGCTCTGGGCGCGGTGAGCCGGCTCGGCGGACGGGTGCAGGCGGGTCCGTTCACCGCTTCGTACGGAATCGTGGCCGTCGTCACAGACAATCAAGGGGCGTCGTTCGCGCTCCTGCAGCGTTGAGCCGTGTTTTTTGTTCGGATATGGAATGAGACACCCCGATTGCCCCCGGGTTCGCAACCGGCCGCCCGGCCAGGAAGAATCAGGGTGCGTGCCGCCATGGCGGTGCGGTGGTGAGACGCTGCACGGGGCCGTGCACACACGTGGGTGGCGCGGCTCGTACGGGGAGGTGGCAGGCAAGTGGTGGATCAGCTGACGCAGCACGATCCTCGGCGGATCGGGCCGTTCGAGGTGCTGGGACGGCTGGGTGCCGGCGGCATGGGGCTGGTCTATCTGGCACGTTCGGCCTCGGGCCGGCGCGTGGCGATCAAGACGGTCCGCACGGAGCTCGCCGAGGACCAGCTCTTCCGCGTGCGCTTCACGCGCGAGGTGGAGGCGGCCCGGGCGGTCTCCGGCTTCTACACGGCCGCGGTCGTCGACGCCGATCCGCGTGCCGCCGTGCCCTGGCTGGCCACCGCGTACGTGCCCGCGCCCTCCCTCGAGGAGATAGTGAACGACTGCGGCCCGATGCCGGCCCAGGCGGTGCGCTGGCTGGCGGCGGGCGTCGCCGAGGCGCTCCAGTCGATCCACGGCGCGGGGCTGGTCCACCGTGACCTGAAACCGTCCAACGTGCTGGTGGTCGAGGACGGTCCCCGGGTGATCGACTTCGGCATCGCGTCCGGCGTCTCGAACACACGTCTGACGATGACGAACGTGGCCGTCGGCACCCCCGCCTACATGTCGCCCGAGCAGGCCAAGGACTCGCGGAGCGTGACCGGCGCGAGCGACGTCTTCTCGCTCGGCTCGATGCTCGTCTTCGCCGCCACCGGCCACCCGCCCTTCCACGGCGCCAACCCGGTCGAGACCGTCTTCATGCTGCTGCGCGAGGGCCCCGACCTCGAAGGCCTGCCCGACGAACTGCGCCCCCTCATCGAGTCCTGTATGCAGATGGAGGCCACGGCCCGCCCCAACCCGGCCGACCTCCAGGCCCAGCTCGCCCCCCACCTCTTCGGCTCCGGCTCGGACGACAGCGGTACGGCGTCGGCCTGGCTGCCCGAGAAGGCCGTCACTCTCATCGAGACGCGCCGCGGCGGCCGTCCCCCGGTGAAGGCCGCACCTGCGAGCCCCCGCAGCGGCGGCGGCGTCGGAATGGCCCGGCCGGTCGGCCCGCCCGTGCCGCCCCCGCCCTCCCACGACCCCGTGGTCCTCTCCCGCCCGGCGCCCGCGCCCGTCGGGGCCCCCGACACCGGACCGGTCCGGCTGGCAGGCGCGGCGGTGCCGATCGGTCCCGGTCCCCGGGTCGCCGACGTCCGCGCCACGGCCGCCGTGAAGGCGCCGGTCGCGGAGCCCGGCCTGGTCGCCGGCTGGTCCCGCCCGCGCCCCGGCGTCAACGGCGCCGACACCACCGTGCCCGCCCCGCAGAACGCGCCCGCGGAGACCCCGGCGGGCTGGCGGCCCTGGCGGTTCCGCATGTCGAACGACGTGTGGGGCACGCCGTCCGTCGCCGGGGACCTCGTCTACGTCACCTCCTTCGAGGTGCACGCCCTGGACGTGGCGACCGGCCGCCGCCGCTTCAAGACGCGCGACGTGGCCTGGTCGATGGCGGTCGCCGACGGCCGGGTGCACGCCTCCGACGGCCCCACCCTGTTCGCGCTGGACGCCCGCGAGGGCGGCGATCTGTGGCGGCTGTCGACGGACGCCTGGGTGTACTCGCTCAAGGCCGACCGGGGGACGCTGGTCACGGGCACCCGCGGCGGCGGCGTCCAGGCCTGGGAGGCGTCCAGCGGCCGCAAGCTCTGGGAGATCACCGGCTGCCAGACCGACTTCGAGTCCCCCGAGGCCGGACCTGCGCTGCACGACGGCACGGTCTACGTGTGGCAGGACGCCCGGTTCAGAGCCCTGGACGCCCGCACCGGCGAGGAGCGCTGGTCCTACCCGATCGGCGACACGGCCTCCTGCGGCGGCGTCCCGGTCCGCGTCACCCCCGCCCCCGACGGCTACGTCTACCTCTCCGCCGGCACCCGGGTGCTCGCCGTCGACGTCGCGAGCGGCATGGTGCGCTGGCACTTCGAGGCCCCGGCGGTGTTCCTCTCCGCGCCGACCTTCGTGCCCGGGCCGGCGGTCACCGGCGGCGGCGTCTACCTCGCCGACTATCTGGGCACGGTGTACGCGATCGACGCCGCCGACGGCCGCGACCGCTGGCGCATCGCCACCGAGGCCCGGTCCTCCGTCGACCCCGTGCTGGTGGCCGCCGGCCATGTCCACGTCGGCAGCGGCAAGGGCCTCTACACCCTGGACGCGGTGACGGGAACGCCCAAGTGGCGCTTCCAGGCGGGCGGCGACATCGTGGGCGCCCCCGCGGTCGCCGAGGGCCGTATCCACTTCGGCTCCACCGACCACCTGCTGTACACCCTGAAGGCCGACGACGGGCGGCTGCGCTGGAAGCTGGCGACCGGCGGCGAGATCACCGGTTCCCCGGTGGTCCGCGACGGCGTCGTGTACGCGTGCAGCAAGGACCGCTGCGTGTACGCGCTGGACGCCGAGAAGGGCACCGGCACGGCCCGCACGGCCTGACCGCGGTGACCCGGCCGACCGACCCGCCCCGGCCGACCGACCCGCCCCGGCCGACCGACCCGCCCCGGCCGACCGACCCGCCCCGGCCGACCGACCTGACCCGGGTGGCCGACCCGACCCGGCTGACCGGTTCGACGCGGCCTACGGGTCCGACCCGGCCCCGGCCCGCACGTCCGGGACGGCCGTCGTGCCGGGGGTACGAAAGGGGTCCGGACGGCGGCCGTCGCTGCGGGGAGCGGCCCGCCGGTCGCTCTCACCCCGGACGCTACGCCGGAGACCGGCCGGTCGCCATGCGGTGACATGGCCGTGACAGGGTCCTCCTAGGCTGGCGGGCATGGATCGACGGGGGCGCACACTCAGGTTCACAGGGGTCGCGGTGCTGGTGGTGCTGGCGCTGACCGGCTTCTCCACCAGCCGGGGACACGGGCACAGCAGCGGTCACGGCAGCGGTCACGGCAGCGGCGGCGGATGCAGCAGCTCCAGCCAGGACCACGACAGTTCGTCCTCGACGTCGAGCGGCGGCACGTCGGGCTCGCGGTACCACGACTACGACGATGACGACGACTACACGGGCGGCACGTCCGGCGGCTCCGGCTCCTCGAGCCCGTCCACGACGCTGCACGAGGCCACCGTGAAGCTGCTGAGCTGCGCCTCGCCGAGCCGGCCCTACGCCACGGTCGAGATGACCAACCCGCGCGCGACAGGTGCCCGCTTCACCGTGACGGTCGTCTTCTTCGACGCCGATTCCGCACGGCTGGAGAGGCAGAGCGCGCAGCAGTACGTGGCGGGCTACGAAACGACGACGGTACGGGTGGACCTGTCCGGCGCCGGCACAGCCGCCCGGGTCCACCACTGCATCCCGGATCCGTACGCACCGGCCACGTGACGCCGCTCACCGCACCCGGAACCCGCCCCGCCGGCCGGCGAACAGCTCCGCCTGCCGTCCGGCGGGCAGGTTGCCCAGCGCGATGAGGTGCGGGGCCTGCGCGAACGCCGTCGCGCGGGCCGCCTCCCTCGCCGACCACAGCGCCCGCACGGTGCCCTGGACGCCGCCCGGCGGATACCCGGCGACGACCGCGGCGCAGGCCACGGCGGCCGGCAGCGCACCTCCCGCCTCGGTGAGTTCGGAGACCAGGCCGACCTCGTACGCGCGCCGGGCGGAGATCCGTTCCGCGTTGCCCATCAGCATCATCCGGGCCACCTCCCCGTACGGCATCCGCTGTGCGAGCAGCGCCGACTCGTACGCGCTGACCATCCCGTAGGTGGTGTGCGGGTCGAAGAACGCGGCGTCGGCGCCCGCGACGACGAACTCGCACTCCCCGAGCAGGTAGTAGGCGCCCCCGCAGGTCATCCCCTCGACCGCGGCGACGACCGGTTTCCACAGGTCGTTCGCCTTGGGGCCGACGGTGAGCAGGGGATCGTCCTGCATGAAGGGCGAGCCGGGCTGCGGCACCACGGCGTCCCGGTCGATCCCGGTGGAGAACGCCCGGCCGCCCGCACCGGTGAGGACGACGGCCCGCACGGAGTCGTCGAAGCGCAGCGCGCGCCAGATCCGCCGGAACGCGTCGGCCGTCTCGAGATCGACGGCGTTGAGTCGCTCCGGCCGGTCGAGGGTGACGACGGCGACCGCGGTCTTCTCGTCGACGTCCAGACGCACGCTCACGGGCGCTCCAGGACCCACTGCACAAGCCCGTCCGCGGCGAAGACGGCCTGCACCCGGGCGCCGATGCGCACTCGGTCCGGCCGGACGGAGCCGAGGGCCGCCCCGGGCTCGCTCACCAGGTTGCCGACCAGCCGGATCCGTGGCGCCTCGGCCAGTTCGACGAGGAGCACGACGTAGGGGGCGTGTGCGGCGTAGTCGGGCAGCAGGGGCGGGTGCGGGACGACGTAGGACCAGATCCGCCCGCGTCCGGAGGTCTCCCGCCACTCGCTCGCGAACGAGCGGCAGTGCGGACAGCAGGGGCGGGGCGGGAAGCGGGGCTCGCCGCAGTCGGCGCAGGTCTGGACCCGCAGTTCGCCTCGGGCGGCGTACTCCCAGAACGGGGCGCCGTCGGCGTCGGGAACGGGGGTGAGCATCGTGGGTCGCCTCCTCGGCGCGTTCAGTTGCGGAGCAGCAGGGCGGACGTGGGGACGCCTTCGCCGGCGGTGACGAGACAGGTGGCGGCGCCGGGGACCTGGGAGGTGCTGGTCCCGCGCAGCTGCTTGACGCCTTCGTTGATGAGGTTGAAGCCGTGGACGTAGGCCTCGCTGAGTCCGCCGCCGCCGGTGTTCAGGGGCAGCCGTCCGCCGGTCTCCAAGGCGCCGCCCTCGGTGAACGCGCCGCCCTCGCCCCGGCCGCAGAACCCGTAGCCCTCCAGGGAGAGCGGGACCAGAGGGGTGAACGCGTCGTAGATCTGGGCGACGTCGACGTCGGAGGGGGTGAAGTCGGCGTGTTTCCACAGGTGTCGGGCGGCCGCCCAGGCGGGACCGGTGAGCGGGTCGTCGTTCCAGTAGTTGACCATGCCGTGGTGCTGGGCGGGCAGGCCCTGGGCGGCGGAGTGGACGTAGACCGGTGTGCGACGGCAGTCCCGCGCACGTTCCCGGCCGACGATCACGCAGGCCAGCGCGCCGTCGGTCTCCAGGCAGTTGTCGTAGAGGCAGAGCGGTTCGCTGATCCACCGGGAGGTCATGTACATCTCGCGGGTGAGCGGCCGGTCGTACATGATCGCGGCCGGGTTCCGGTTGGCCCGGTTGCGGCAGGCGAGCGCGACGTTGAAGAGGTGGTCGCGGGTGGCGCCGTACTCGTGCAGATAGCGGCGGGCCAGCATGGCTATCTCGTCGGCCGGCCGCAGCAGGCCGAAGGGGCGCGTCCACTGGGCCGGGGTGGGCAGTTGGACGGATGTGTTGGTCCACGGGCGCGGCCCGCTGCCCCGCTTGCGCGAGCGCCAGGCGACGCCCACGGTGGCCTGTCCGGCGGCGATGGCGCCGGCGAGGTGCGCGACGGTGGCGCAGGAACCGCCGCCGCCGAAGCCGACCTTGCTGAAGTAGGTCAGGTCCCCGAAGCCGACGGCCTTCGCCAGCTCGACCTCGTCGGTCTCCTCCATGGTGTAGGAGGCGAGGGCGTCGACCTCGCCCGGGTCGATCCCGGCGTCGTCGAGGGCGGCGAGGACCGCCCGGCAGGCGAGGGCCCGCTCCGACTCGGGGAGGTGCTTGGCGAACGCGGTCTGGCCGATGCCGACGATGGCGGTGGCGTCCTTGAGGGTCACGCTGCACGCACCTCCGCAATGCGAAATGGCGGCTGACAGGCCGTCAGGCTACAGCTAATCTGACGGGCAGTCAGCTAATGGCGGGGAGGCCGTGATGCTCGAGGACGCGGACGTGATGCGCGCAGACGTGGAGTGGGGCAGCATCCCGGGTCTGGTGCGCGCGGCGGCCGAGCGGTACGCCGACGCCGAGGCGGTGGTGGAGGGCCGCACCCGGATCGGCTACGCGGAGCTCGGCGCACGGATCGAGCGTGCGGCGGCGGCCTGCATGGCGAACGGGGTCGAGGCCGGGGACCGGGTCGGAATCTGGGCGCCGAACTCGCTGGACTGGATCGTCGCGGCGCTGGGCGCGGTGTCGGCGGGGGCCGTGCTGGTCCCGGTCAACACCCGCTTCAAGGGCGTCGAGGCGGCGGACGTGCTGCGCCGGAGCGGGGCGCGACTGCTGTTCGTGACGGGCGCCTTCCTCGGCACCTCGTACGTGGCGTCGCTGCGCCGGGCGGCGGGCGAGGGCGAGCCCACCGGGCCCGGCCCGCTGCCCGGCCTGCCCGCCCTGGAACAGGTCGTCGTCCTCTCCGACGACGCCCCGGCCGACTTCCGGGCCTGGAAGGACTTCCTGGCGAGCGGCGAGGCGGTCGGGCGGGCGCAGGTGCGGGAGCGGGCGGACGCGGTGCGCGGGGAGGATCCGTCGGACATCGTCTTCACCTCGGGCACGACGGGCCGCCCCAAGGGCGCGGTGATCACGCACGCGCAGACCTTGCGGGCGTACGGGATCTGGACAGACCTGGCCGGGCTGCGGCACGGCGACCGCTACCTGATCGTGAACCCCTTCTTCCACACCTTCGGCTACAAGGCCGGCGTGATCGCCAGCCTGATGCGGGGCGCGACGATGATCCCGCAGCCCGTGTTCGACGTGGACACGGTGCTGGCGAACGTGGCCGCGGAACGGGTGTCGGTGCTGCCCGGGCCGCCGACCCTGCACCAGTCGCTCCTGGACCACGCCTCCAGGGACAAGCACGACCTCTCGGCGCTGCGGCTGGTGGTGACGGGTGCGGCGGTGGTGCCGCTGCGGCTCGTCGAACGGCTGCGGGGCGAACTGGGCGTGGAGACGGTCCTCACCGCGTACGGCCTCTCGGAGGCGAGCGGCGTCGTCACGATGTGCCGCCGCGGCGACGACCCCACGGTGGTCGCCGCCACCTCGGGCCGTGCGATCCCGGGCACCGAGGTACGCGTGGACGCGGTGCCGGGGAAGCCCGGCGAGGTGCTGGTCCGGGGCTTCCACGTCATGCGCGGCTACTACGAGGACCCGGCGGCGACGGCTCGGACGCTGACCCCCGACGGCTGGCTGCGCACCGGAGACGTGGGCGTCCTGGACGCGGCGGGCAACCTGCGCATCACCGACCGGATCAAGGACATGTTCATCGTCGGCGGCTTCAACGCCTACCCGGCGGAGATCGAGCAACTCCTCGGCCTGCACCCGGACGTGGCCGACGTCGCCGTGATCGGCGTGCCCGACCCGCGCCTGGGCGAGGTGGGCCGGGCCTATGTCGTGCGGCGGCCGGGCGCGGTGTCCACGGCCGACGACCTGATCGCCTGGTCCCGGCGCGAGATGGCGAACTACAAGGTGCCGCGGACGGTGGAGTTCGTGAGCGCGCTCCCGCGCAACGCCGGCGGCAAGGTGCTGAAGGGCGAGCTGCGCGGGCTGGGCGGGCGTCACCCCGGGGAGTGAACGGGCACCTCTTCGCGCGGCCGCCGTCCGGCTGCGGACACGCCACGGCCGCGGCGGCTCCCCCTCCGCGCCGCCGCGGCCGATCCCCGTGCGGTGTGGCTCTGTGTCAGGCCTTCTCGTCGGTCGCGTGGAAGTCGGCCGGCTTGTTCAGCGGCTCGGTCGTGGCGTGGAAGTCCTTGGTGGTGATCTCCTCGCCGGCGGCCTCCGCGGCGGGCTTCGACTCGGCGACGACCGCCGGGGCCTCGGCCTTCTCGCTCGTCGCGTGGAAGTCGGCGGGCTTGACGGTGCCGGTGTTGTCGGCCATGAGGTGACTCCTAGGAACGTGAAGCAGGACGGAACGGATCGGGGCGGGACCCACCCGGCAGTTCCCCCGTGGATTGCCGGGCGGGTCCCGCAAGGCCGTTCACCCTAGGGGGTGTCCCGTGGCCTGATGCACAGGACCCCCGCCCACTGGCGCGGCCGTCGTACCGAGCCGTCTGCCCCCCGACGCGACGGTCCGGCGCAACTGACAGTGCCGGACGGCGATAAACAAACGATGAACGCGTTTCGGGACCGCCGGACGGACGCCCCCGGACCGCCGCACGAGCCCCCGGAACCATCGGACGAGGACGCCCCCCGCGAGCCATCGGCGAGGACGACCCCCGGGACCGCCGCGCGGCCACCCATGGACCCGCCGGGCGGACACCCAGGGGCCCGCCGGGCGGACACCCCGGCACCCGCCGGACGGGTACCCCGGGAGGGCCTGGGCGGGCGCCCAGGGACCCGCCGGACGGGGACCCCGGGAGGGCCTGGTCGGGCACCCCGGGCCCGCCGGGCGGACACCCAGGGACCCGCCGGGCGGACACCCCGGCACCCGCCGGACAGGGACCCCGGGAGGGCATGGGCGGGCGCCCCCGAGTCGGCCTGAAAAGGCGCCCCCGAGTCGGCCTGAAAAGGCGCCCCCGAGTCGGCATGGACAGGCTCCCCCGAGGCGGTCGGCGGCCGCCCCGGGTCGGCCGGGACAGGCGCCCCGAGGGGGCCGGACCCGTCACCGCCGGCCCCGGCGCCGCCCCGTGGTCCGTCACCCCACCGGCGCCGAGGCCAGCAGTGCACGGACGTCCGCCGCCTCCGGGGACCTCAGCGTCTCGAACACCGACAGCGCCTCCTGCCAGCACACCCTCGCCCGGTCGAGCTGGCCGACGCCGTGCAGGCCGCGGCCGAGGGCCGTGAGGACGTTGGCGCGCCGCCAGTCCCCGCCGATGCCGTGCAGGACGGCGAGGGCCTGTTCGGCACAGGCCGCGGCGCGGGCCGGGCCGTGGTCGGCGAGATGCAGCTCGGCGAGCCGGAACAGGGTCATGCCGTGCCACAGTTGCTGCCGGGCGTCCTGGAACATGCCGAGCGCGTCGGTGAGCGCGCGAAGCGCCGGCGTGATCTCGCCGGCGCTGGTCAGGGCCAGCCCCAGCGCGTACTTCCCGTTCGCCAGGCGCAGCGCCATGCCGGTGTCGTCGCGCTCGTAGATGGTGACGCCCTGCCGGGCCAGGGACACGGCGCTCTCGGTGCGGCCGGTCGCCAGGTGGACCCGGGACAGGTTGCACAGGGCGCTGGCCTCGCCCGGGGTGTTCCGGTCGGCCCGGAAGGCGGCCAGCGCCTTCGTGAGGTGCTCCTCGGCCTCGTCGTGCCGCCCGTTGTAGAGGGCGATGATGCCCTGCTGGTTGGGCGCCTGGGCGCAGACCACGGGGTCCTGGGCGGCGAGTCCCAGCGTCAGCGCCGCGCCCGCCTCGCGGTCCGACTCCGCGAACTGGCCTGACACGCCCAGGATATGACTGTGCATCAGGCGTGCCCGGCCCTCCGCGTAGGGGTCCCGGGTCCGCTGGGCGGCCGCGACCACCGCGGTGGCGGCCAGCACGTACTGGCGCGAGCTGATCCCCGACTCCCCGAGATCGACGGCCGCGAGGAGCAGGTCGGCCGCCCGGCGCAGCATGCCCGCCGTCCCGGCCTGCTGCACCGCCGCGAGCAGTCCGCTCGCCTCGGTGAACAGCCAGTCCAGCGCCTGGCCCCGGTCGGCGAAGGACAGCCCCGGGTAGCTGCCGCGGCTCAGGTGCTCCAGCACCCGCTCCCCGGGCCGCTCGATCGCGTAGACCCCGGTCGCGGTGGCCAGATAGAAGTCCAGCAGCCGCGACATCGCCACCTCTCGCTCACCGGCCGCCTGCTCGTCCCGTTCCGCGCACGCCCGGGCGTACAGCCGCACCAGATCGTGGTACCGGTAGCGGCCGGGCGCCGCCGACTCCAGCAGGGAGGTGTCCACCAGGGACTCCAGGAGGTCCTCGGCCTCCTCCGGCGGCAGGTCCAGGACCGCCGCGGCCGCCCGCAGGGAGATGTCCGGACCGTCCGCGAGGCCCAGCAGGCGGAACGCGCGGGCCTGGGCCGGCTCCAGCGCCCCGTAGCCCAGCTCGAACGTCGCCTTCACCGCGAGGTCGCCCGCCTGGAGCTCGTCCAGCCGCCGCCGCTCGTCGGCCAGCTTGGCGGCGAGCACCGAGACCGTCCAGGTGCGCCGGGACGCCAGCCGGGAGGCGGCGATGCGGATCGCCAGCGGCAGGAAGCCGCAGGCCGCGACCACGTCCAGGGCCGCCTTCCGCTCCGACGCCACCCGCTCCTCGCCCACGATCCGGGTGAACAGGGACAGCGCCTCGTCCGGGGACATCACGTCCAGGTCGACCAGGTGGGCGCCGGCCAGGTCCACCATCCGCACCCGCGAGGTGACCAGCGCCGCGCAGCCCTCCGTGCCCGGCAGCAGGGGGCGCACCTGGGCGGCGTCCCGCGCGTTGTCGAGCAGTACCAGGATGCGACGCCCGTCCAGGAGCGAGCGGTACAGCGCCGCCCGTTCCTCCAGGGAGTCCGGGATCGCCGACTCCGCGGCGCCCAGGGCGCGCAGGAAGGCGCCGAGAACGGTCTCCGGCTCCGCCGCCCGCGCCCCGGCGCCCTGCAGGTCGACGTACAGCTGCCCGTCGGGGAAGACCGGGCGGGCCCGGTGCGCCACGTGGACCGCGAGGGTCGTCTTGCCCACGCCCCCGATGCCCGCCAGCGCCGACACGGCCATCACCCCGCCGGCGCCGCCGCCCCCGGCCGCCGCCAGCACCTCGCTCAGCTCGGCCACGAAGGCCGCCCGGCCGGTGAAGTCCGGCACGGTCGCCGGGAGTTGCGCCGGACGCACTCGCACCACCGCCGGTTCCGCAGCGGGCGCCGACGGTTCCGCCAGCTCCGGGTCGGCCTGGAGGATGCGGCGTTGCAACTCCCGCAGCCCCGCCCGCGGGTCCACGCCCAGCTCCTCGGCCAGCAGCCGCCGGGTGTCCGCGTACACCGCCAGCGCCTCCGCCTGCCGGCCGCTGCGGTAGAGCGCCAGCATCAGCAGTTCGCGCAGCCGCTCGCGCAACGGGTAGGCAGCCGTCAGCGCGGTCAGCTCCGACACGGCGTCCGCGTGGCAGCCCTGCTCCAGGTCCATGTCCAGCCGGGATTCCAGCAGCCCCAGCCGCCATTCCTCCAGGCGGACGCGCTGCGCCTCCGCGTAGGGTCCCGGGACGCCGGCCAGCGCCTCGCCGTCCCACAGGCCGAGCGCCCGGTTCAGCGTCTGCCGGGCCCGGCCCAGGTCGCCGGCCGCCCTCGCCTTGTCCGCCTCCGCCGCGAACTCCTGCGCCACCGCCAGGTCCAGGGCGCCCTCGCCCAGCCCGCGCACGGCGTATCCGCCGGACTCGGTGACCAGGACGCCCGGGTCCAGCGCCTTGCGCAGCCGGGAGGCGTACGTCCGCACCGCCGCCAGCGCCTGCGAGGGCGGGTCATCGCCCCACAGCGCGTCGATCAGCTCGCCGGCCGTCGCGGTACGGCCCTCGCGCAGCAACAGAGCGGCCAGCAGGGCGCGTTGCTGGGGACTGCCGGTGGTCAGCTTTTGCTCGCCGCGGCGGGCGCGCACCGGGCCGAGCACATCGAAGCGCAGCGCGGCCGGCTCCCCGGCCGCGCCGGAGCGCCTCTGCTGCGGCACACGCGGGCCGCCGTGCTCTGCGCGGTCGTCCATCAGGGCTCCCCTTAGGCATCCGAAGTACCGAGGCCCAGTTTGCCCTGTCCATGCCGGAACCGTCAGTCGCGCGAGACGCCGATCACAGTGCGGCGCGACGGGAGTCCACCGGCCCGGCACGGTCTTCGCGCACACATCCGGCCACCGTCGGCGGGCAGGCGGCGGCCGCACGCCAGCTGACGCACCGTCAGATCGGCGCTACCGTGCCTTCCATGGACACCTCATCCGCCGCCTCGCCGGCCGCCACGTCCGCGTCCTCGCCCGCCGCCACGCCGCTTCCGCCGATCATCTCCGTCGACGACCACACCGTGGAGCCGAGCACCGTCTGGCAGGACCGCCTGCCGAAGAGGTACCTCGACACCGGACCCCGCGTCGTCCGGGCCCCGCTGAAGGAGATGACCTTCCTGGGCGGCCGCTTCAAGCCCGTCATGGGCGAGCCCGGCGACGACGGCCCGATCGGCGACTGGTGGGTCTACGAGGACCTGCACCGCCCGCTCACCCGCCTGGACACCGCCGTCGGCTTCAGCCGGGACGAGATCAAGCTGGAGGTCATCACCTACGAGCAGATGCGCCCCGGCTCGTACGACGTCCCCTCCCGGCTCGCCGACATGGACGTCAACCACGTCCAGTCCGCCCTCTGCTTCCCCACCTTCCCGCGCTTTTGCGGACAGACGTTCACCGAGGCCGCCGACCGTGAGCTGGGCCTGCTGTGCGTGCGCGCCTACAACGACTGGACGGTGGAGGAGTGGTGCGGCCCGCAGGCCGGGGGGCGGCTGATCCCGCTCACCCTCGTCCCGCTGTGGGACGCCGAGCTGGCGGCCGCGGAGGTCCGTCGCAACGCGGCCCGCGGGGTGCGCGCGGTCGCCTTCTCCGAGATACCCCCGCACCTCGGCCTGCCCTCCGTGCACACCGACTACTGGGACCCCTTCCTCGCCGCCTGCGACGAGACCGGCACGGTCGTCGCCATGCACATCGGCTCCAGCAGCCGTATGCCGTCCACGTCCGAGGACGCGCCGCCCGCCGTCGGCTCCACCATCACCTTCGCCAACTGCTGCTTCTCGATGGTCGACTGGCTGATGAGCGGCAAGTTCGAGCGCTTCCCGAACCTGAAGGTGATGTACGCGGAGGGCCAGATCGGCTGGATCCCCTACATCCTGGAGCGCGCCGACGTGGTGTGGGAGGAGAACCGCGGCTGGGGCGGTGTCGCGGACAAGGTCCACCGGCCGCCGTCCGAGCTGTTCGCCGACCACGTCTTCGGCTGCTTCTTCGACGACGCCTTCGGGCTGCGCAACCTCGACTCCGTCGGCGCCGGGAACGTCCTCTACGAGACCGACTACCCGCACTCCGACTCCACCTGGCCCAAGTCGCGGGAGGTCGGCGAGGCGCAGATGGGACACCTGGCCCCGGACGTGGTGGAGCGGATCGTGCGGGGCAACGCGATCAAGCTGCTGGGGCTGACCGAGGACGGCCTGTGGAGCCCCCGGTGAGCCCCGCGTACGGCATCCAGCTCCCGGTCCAGTCCCAGTCGACGATGTTCGCCGAACCGTGGGAGGCCGACGCCGGCCCCGCCGACCTCGTCGAGATCGCCCGGGCCGCCGACCGCTCCGGCTTCGCCTACGTCGCCGCCTGCGACCACGTGGCGATCCCGCGCCGGCTGGCCGAGGCCATGAGCACGGTCTGGTACGACCCCGTGGCCACCCTCGCCCACCTCGCGGCCGTGACGACCCGCGTCCGGCTGCTCAGCCACGTCGCCGTCGTCGGTCTGCGCCACCCCCTCGTCACGGCCAAGCAGTACGCGACCCTCGACCACCTCAGCGGAGGCCGGCTGGTCCTCGGGGTCGGCGCGGGGCACGTGCGGGAGGAGTTCGAGGCGCTGGGCGCCGACTTCGAGCGGCGCGGCACGGTCCTGGACGAGACGATCGACGCCCTGCGCGCCGCCCTCGGGCCGGACGAGTTCCCCTCCCACCACGGGAAGGCGTACGACTTCGAGGGGCTCGGGCAGCGGCCCCGTCCCGCCCAGGCCCGTGTCCCCGTGTGGGTCGGCGGCTCCTCCCCGGCCGCCGTGCGCCGCGCCGCGCTCAAGGGCGACGGCTGGCTGCCCCAGGGCGACCCGAGGGACCGGCTCCCGGCGCAGATCGAGCGGATCGGGCGGCTGCGCGCCGAGGCCGGCGTCGAGGGGCCGTTCACCGTCGGCGCCATCACCGAGCCCCTGTACGTCGGCACGCCTTCCTGGAACGTCGGCCGCCGCACCCTCACCGGGCCTCCGCAGGCCCTCGCCGCGTCGCTGCGCGCCTACCCGGCGATGGGCGTCGACCAGATCCAGGTCCGGTTCCGCTGCCGCGACCGCTCCGAACTCGTCGACCAGATCACCGCGTTCGGCTCGGAGGTCGCGCCGCTGCTGGGAGCGGAGGGCGACCCGCTTCCGGCGAACCGGTCGGGAGCACCTGTCTGACAGCGTTCTTGAACTTTTGAACATGGGTTCGCCGCGCCGCGTATGTACGAACGCAGAACGTGGCGGCTTCGGCGGAAGGACCCGACAAGTGCGACCTCCCGAGCGCCTTTCCCGGCCCCTCCGTGTCGCTCTCGTCTGCGCGCGGGGCGACCGGCCGCCGGGAGACCGGCCCACCGAGGACCGGCCCACCGAGGACGGGCCCTACGAGGACCGGTCGTACGACGACTGGCCCTACGACGACTGGCCTGCCCCGGACGACCCGTACGTGGGCCGGGTCGTCCGGTTGTCGCCGCCCTTCCGTGTCCCGGCGGACGCGGACGCGGTGGTCCTGCGCTGTGAGGACCCGGTGGTCCTGCTCGGGGAGCTGCGGGACGCCGGCGTCCCGGTGATCGTCGTCAGCCCGCGCCGGGACACCGACACGGTGGTCGAGGTGTTCCGGAGCGGCGCGGGCTATGTCGTCGAGGACGACTGCTGCGCCTACCTGCTGTCCTCCGCCGTGATGGCGGCGGCCGCCGGGCACGCCTTCCTCTCGCACTCCGCGTGCGACGCGCTGCGGGAGGGAGCCCGGCGCATGCCCATGGCCGATGACGCCGTCGAGCGGCGGCGCAGGCTGCTCTCGCCGCGCGAGCGGCAGGTCATGGAGCTGTTGTCGACCGGGCTGGGCGCGCAGGAGATCGGGCGGCGGTTACGGCTGAGCGAGAAGACCGTCCGCAACAACCTCAGCAACATCTACGCCAAGCTCGACGCCCGCGGCGGCACGGACGCGGTCCTGCGGTGGCTGGGAGCCCCACCGGCCGCGCCCGTGCTTCGCGAATGAAAAGCTATGAGGGCGATATCTCTGTCAGCGGTATTTCCACATCGGAGACGTTCCCGCCGCCCTGATCGAATCCGGGCTCGGCCCTGAGGCTGTTCTGCGATTTCTGGATTCCGTTGGCCTCGGGTGTCCCACACTTGACGTTGCGCAGCCAGAGCCGGCCGTCGGGCGTGCCGTTCTTCAGAATCTGTGGATAGAAGACGTGCACTGTCGCGGCGCCCTCGCTCGGCGCGAAGAACACCTTCTGGCCGTCCTGTTCCTTCTTGTAGGTGGCCCGGAGGAAGCCGCTCACGTCGGTGCGCTTGGCGGACCACATGAAGAAGCCGATGCTGTCCGGCTGGACGGTGTCGGAACGGCTGAACGCGAGGCCGGTCGTCTTGTCGTCACGGGTGATGTTGAATTCGGTGCTGCTGAACTTGCCGCCGATCTCGAAGAGCGAGCTGCCGAGCTTGGTGTCGGCGTTGGCGGTGAATCCGTCCTCCAGTTGGACGGTCCGGGTGACGGACGTGCTCACGGCGAAGCTGTTCGTGGCGGCGGTCGTCGCGCCGCAGTTCTCGGTCACCGGCGAGACGCGCTGATTCGGTCCGAGGCTGTTCTGTTTGAACTGGACGTCGACGAACTGGCAGTTCTCCAGTTCGGCCGAGTCCGCCGCGCAGTCCGCGGTCACCTGGGAAGGCGTCGCGGCGCCCGCCCGGCTCATCACGGGGATGATCACCGCGAGGGCCGCCACGGGGGCGAGCGCGAGGGTGACGCGCTTCTTCCGGCCGCGGTGGCTTCTGGCGCGGCGGGTCGGGGCGGTGGGGGCGGGGGTGGGGGCGGTCATGGCTTCTCCTGAGGGTGACATACGTGTAGACCTGGTATTTCACGGGTTTCTGCGGGTCAGCAGTCCTCCAGGACCGCCTTGGACACACCGTCCACGACGCCCGGCGCTCCCGCCGCGCCCGGCAGGATCACGGGACCCTCGACGACGTCCGGCGCCGCGAAGTTCTCCTCGGGGGAGGGGTTCACGGCGAAGCTTCCCTCGCTGGCGTCCTTTCGGACCCGCCATTCGCCGGTCATGCGCTGCAGCTTCGGCGTGAACTCCATGTGGAGCACCTTGCCGACCGGCACCTCCCGCTGTTCCGTGGCGCCGGCCGTGGCCGACTTCACGGTCATCTCCAGGGTGCCCTTGTGCTTGAGCCAGGATCCGCTGAGGAATCCGAAGAGACCGCCGCCGCCGCCCTGCTGGGTCGCCTTGTAGGTGCCCTCGCCCTGGGCCGCCGAGGCCGTCCAGGTGACGGACACCTTCGCCGGGTCGGTGGCGTTCGGCTCGCAGTTCGGGAAGTCGACGGACGCCTTTTCGGTGGGGCCGTCGAAGGTCTCGAAATTCGTCTCGACGTAGTCGCAGTTGTCGGCTTCGAATCCGTCCGCGAAGGCGCCGTTGAAGTCCCGCACCGACCGCTGCTTGCCGTTGACGACCTTGGACCGCTCGCACATCCGCATGATCTGGTCCGGCGTCTTCGCGTCCGCCGCGTTGGCCGACGGGAGCAGGGTGATGACGGCTCCGCCGGTGGCGAGCGCCGCCCCGATCGCCACGTACCGGACTCGTTTGTTCTTCAGTCTCCTCTTGGCCATACCGTGTCTCCGTCCTTGGGGGTCGCTTTGCCTTTCCGTGGAGGAGTATTGGGGATTTCCCCACCCTGTGGACAGAGTCAAATGTCCCTACCCGCAAGTCACATGATGTGTGCTTGTGCAATCTCTGGCAGTCGCCGACCCTGCGGGCCGCATACCTGACGCTGCGTCAGTTCCGGCGGTACGATGCTGAGCTCCAGTGATGCGATGCGAAGGGGTTCGGCATGGGCAAGCTCGACGGACGCGTCGTCCTCGTGACCGGCGGCGCGCGCGGCCAGGGGGAGCAGGAGGCCCGGTTGTTCCGGGCGGAGGGGGCCGAGGTGGTCGTCGCCGACGTCCTCCAGGAGCAGGGCCGGGCGCTCGCCGAGGAGATCGGCGCCCTGTACGTCCCGCTCGACGTCGGCAGCGAGGAGGCCTGGCAGTCGGCGGTGCGTGCCGCGCAGCAGGCGTACGGGCGCATCGACGGCCTGGTCAACAACGCCGGCATCCTGCGCTTCAACGCGCTCACCGACACCCCTCTCGACGAGTTCATGCAGGTCGTGAAGGTCAACCAGGTCGGCTGCTTCCTGGGCGTCAAGACGGTCGCACCGGTGATGTCCGACGGGGGCACGATCGTCAACACGGCCTCGTACACCGCGGTGACCGGGATGGCGGCGGTGGGCGCGTACGCGGCGACCAAGCACGCGATCCTCGGGCTCACCCGGGTCGCCGCGCTGGAGCTCGCGCCGCGCGGCATCCGGGTCAACGCCGTGTGCCCGGGCGCCGTGGACACCGCGATGTCCAACCCTTCGCTGCTGGACCCGGACGCCGACCGGGAGGAGAGCGCGAAGGCCATCGACGGGCTCTACCGCAAGCTCGTCCCGCTGGGCCGGATCGGCCGCCCGGAGGAGGTGGCCCGCCTCGCGCTGTTCCTCACCTCGGAGGACTCCTCCTACATCACCGGGCAGCCGTTCGTGATCGACGGGGGATGGCTCGCGGGCGTCTCCATCATCTGACTGTACGTCAGCTATTGACCCTCCCGGCGGGTGGTGCGACAGTCGGGCAATCGATCTGACGGCCCGTCAGAAGCAGTGACGTCCGAGGCGGAAGCCCGTCAGAAGCAGAAATCCGTGGACTTCAGAACCGGGGACGGTGAACCTCCTTGGAATTCGGGCTCTTTGTACAGGGATACGTGGGCAAGCGCGCCGAGACCGATCCGCTCGCCGAGCACAAGGCGCTGATGGAGGAGACCGAGTACGTCATCCAGGCGGACAGGTCCGGGTTCAAGTACGCCTGGGCGTCCGAGCACCACTTCCTGGAGGAGTACTCGCACCTCTCCGCCAACGACGTCTTCCTCGGCTACCTCGCCCACGCGACCGACCGCATCCACCTCGGCTCGGGCATCTTCAACCCGCTGGCCCAGGTCAACCACCCGGTGAAGGTCGCCGAGAAGGTCGCCATGCTCGACCACCTCACCGGCAACCGGTTCGAGTTCGGCTCCGGCCGCGGCGCCGGCTCCCACGAGATCCTCGGCTTCCTCCCCGGCATCACCGACATGAACCACACGAAGGAGATCTGGGAGGAGACCGTCGCCGAGTTCCCCAAGATGTGGCTCCAGGACGAGTACGAGGGCTTCCAGGGCAAGCACTGGCAGCTCCCGCCGCGCAAGATCCTGCCGAAGCCGTACGGGAAGTCGCACCCGGCGATGTGGTACGCGGCGGGGTCGCCGCCCTCGTACGCGATGGCCGCCCGCAAGGGCCTCGGCGTGCTGGGCTTCAGCATCCAGAAGGTCTCCGACATGGAGTGGGTGCTCGAGCAGTACAAGACGGCCGTCGTGAACGCCGAGCCCATCGGGGACTTCGTCAACGACAACGTGATGGTGACGACGACGGCGATCTGCGCGCCCACCCACGACGAGGCGATCCGGATCGCCGTCGAGGGCGAACTGCACTACCTGCCCTCGCTGGTGTTCCGCTACCACGACACCTTCCCGCGGCCCGAGGGCTTCCCGGTCTGGCCGGAGACCCTTCCCGAGTACAACGCCGAGTTCGTCGAACTGCTCATCGAGGAGGAGCTGCTGATCTGCGGCGACCCCGACGAAGTGACGCGGCAGTGCAAGCGGTGGGAACAGGCGGGCGCCGACCAGCTGTCCTTCGGGCTGCCGGTGGGGGTGCCGAAGGAGGAGACGCTGCAGACGATCCGGCTGATCGGGGAGCATGTGATCCCGAAGATCGACACGGATCCCGTGCACCGCACCACCCGGTTCCGGCAGGGCGCGTAGCCGCCGTCGCGGACCGGCAGGGCGCGTACGCGCCGTGGGCGTGCGGGCCGTTCGGCGGCTGCGGATCCGTCGTGGCCGGTCGCGCCCACGCGGCGGAGCCGCACACCGACACAGCCCGCGCCCCCTCGGGGCGCCACCGCATCGGAGTTTGAGGAGGGGCCCTCGTGCTCGATCACGTCATCACAGGGGCGACCGTCGTGGACGGGACCGGTGCGCCCGCCTTCACGGCCGACGTCGGCATCCGGGACGGGCGGATCGCCGTGGTCGGCACGGTCACCGAGGATTCTCGTACCGCCGAGGACGCCGCCGGCCTGGTCCTCGCGCCCGGGTTCGTCGATCCGCACACGCACTACGACGCCCAGCTGTTCTGGGACCCGTACGCCACCCCGTCCCTGAACCACGGGGTGACCACGGTCGCGGCCGGTAACTGCGGCTTCACGCTCGCGCCGCTCCACCCGGACCGCCCCGAGGACGCCGACTACACCCGCCGCATGATGTCCAAGGTGGAGGGCATGTCGCTGGTCGCCCTCGAGGAGGGCGCGCCCTGGAGCTGGAGCGGCTTCGGGGAGTACCTGGACGCCCTGGAGGGGCGGATCGCCGTCAACGCCGGCTTCATGGTGGGGCACTGCGCGCTGCGCCGGTACGTGATGGGCCCGGACGCGGTGGGCGGGCAGCCCAGCGAGGAGCAACTGCGGCAGATCGTCCAGCTGTTGCACGAAGCCATGGACGCGGGCGCCTGGGGGTTCTCCACCACCCAGTCCTCGACCCATTCCGACGGGGACGGGCAGCCCGTCGCCTCCCGCCACGCCCGGCCGGAGGAGCTGCTGGCGATGTCCCGGGCGGTGGGCGAGCACGAGGGCACGCAGATCGAGGCGATCGTGGCGGGCTGCCTCGACCAGTTCAGCGACGCCGAGATCGATCTCTTCGCGGAGATGAGCGCCGCCGCCGGACGCCCCCTGAACTGGAACGTCCTCACCGTCGACGCGGCCGTGCCGGAACGGGTGCCCCGGCAGCTCATGGCGAGCGAACGGGCGCGCAAGGCGGGCGGCAGGGTCGTGGCGCTGACCATGCCGATCCTCACGCCGATGAACATGTCCCTGGGCACGTTCTGCGCGCTGAACCTGATCCCGGGCTGGGGGCCGGTCCTCGCCCTGCCGGTCCCGCAGCGCATCGAACGGCTGCGCGACCCGGCCGTCAGGGCCGAGATGCTGCGGCGGGCGGACTCGAAGGAGGCGGGCGTCTTCCGCCGGCTGACCGACTTCGGGCGTTACGTCATCGGCGACACCTACAGCGCGGCCAACGCGGGCCTCACCGGCCGGGTGGTACGGGACGTGGCCGCCGAACGCGGTCTGGACCCCTTCGCGTGCCTGGTCGAGATCTGCGCCGCCGACGCGCTGCGCACCGTCCTGTGGCCGATGCCGACGGACAACGACCCCGCCTCGTGGGCCCTGCGGGCGGAGACCTGGAACCACGAGGACGTCCTGCTGGGCGGGTCCGACGCGGGCGCGCACCTGGACCGCATGTGCGGGGCGCCCTACACCACCCGCTTCCTCGGCGACTGTCTGCGCGGCCGGAAGCTGGCCGGACTGGAGCAGGCGGTGAAGATGCTGACGGACGACCCGGCGAGGCTGTTCGGGCTGCGGGAACGGGGCCGTGTCCAGGAGGGCTTCCATGCCGACCTCGTCCTGTTCGACCCGGAGCGGATCGACGCGGGAAAGGCGACCCTGGTGCACGACCTGCCGGGTGACAGTCCGCGGCTGGACTCCAAGGCCCTCGGGGTGCGCGCGGTGTGGGTGAACGGCGTGGCCGCCATCCGCGACGACGTGGTGACGGGCGCCGTGCCCGGACGGGTGCTGCGCTCGGGGCGGGACACCAGGACGGTGAGCACGAGGTGAGCGGCGCGCAGAGACCGGTCGCCGACGCAGCGCAGCGACTGTTCGTCGGCGGGGACTGGGTCGAGCCCGACGGCGGGCACTACGAGGTCGTCGACCCGGCGACCGAGGGGACCGTCGGCCGGGCGCCGGAGGCCTCGCCCGATCAGGTGCGCGAGGCCTGCGCGGCGGCCCGCGAGGCCCTCGGCCCGTGGTCGCGCACCCCGCCCGAGGAGCGGGCGGCCGTGCTGGCCCGGGCGGCCGACCTCATCCGGGCCCGGCTGCTGCCGTACGCCGGACTCGCGCAGGCGGAGTCGGGCGCCACCACCGGGACGGCGCGCGCGATGCAGGTCGGGGTGGCCGCGGCCCGCTTCCGCCGGTACGCGCGTATGGAGCCCGCCGAGTGGCCGATCCCCCCGCAGATCAACGAGGCCGGCGGGGGCGCCTCCCACGCCCTTCAGGCGGTGGGGGCGGGGAAGGCGAGCGTGATGGGCGCGCTCGCCGTGCGCCAGCCGGTCGGCGTCGTCGCCTGCGTCACCTCGTACAACAACCCGTGGGCGAACCCGGCGGGGAAGGTCGCGCCCGCCCTGGCCATGGGCAACACGGTGGTCGTGAAGCCGGCCCCGCAGGACCCCCTGTCCGTCTACCGGATGGCGGAGGCGCTGGAGGAGGCGGGCGTCCCGCGCGGCGTGGTCAACGTCGTCTCCGGACGCGCGGTCGCGGTCGGCGAGACGGCGGTGTCCTCGCCGGACGTCGACATGGTGAGCTTCACCGGCTCGACGGCCGTCGGACAGCGCATCGCCGAGGTGTGCGGCAGGGACATGCGGCGTCAGCTGATGGAGCTGGGCGGGAAGGGCGCCGCGGTCGTTTTCGACGACGCTGATCTCGCGTCGGCGGTGGCCGGCATCGGCACCACGTTCTCCTTCTACAGCGGCCAGATCTGCACGGCTCCGACGCGGGTGTTGGCGCAGCGTGGGGTGTACGACCGACTGGTGGAGCAACTCGCGCTCTACGCCGGCCGGTTGAAGGTCGGCGACCCGAGGGAGGCGGACACGGTGGTCGGCCCGGTGATCTCGGCCGCGCACCGGGACCGGGTGGAGTCCTACGTCGAACTGGGGCGCAAGGAGGGCGCGGTGGTCGTCGCGGGCGGCGAACGCCCGGCGCCGGAACGCGGCTTCTACGTCGCCCCGACCGTCCTCGCCGACTGCACGAACGACATGCGGGCGGTGCGGGAGGAGATCTTCGGTCCCGTCGTGACGGTCGTGCCCTTCGACGACGAGGAGGAGGGCGTCGCCCTCGCCAACGACAGCGACTACGGCCTCATCGACTACGTCTGGTCGGCGGACGTGGGCCGCGCCTTCCGCGTGGCCCGCCGGCTGCGGGCGGGCGGCGTCGGCGTCAACACCGTGGGCCGCAACATGGAGGCCCCGTTCGGCGGGTTCAAGAAGAGCGGCGTGGGCCGCGACGTCGGCTCGTACGCGCTGCACGCCTACAGCGAGGTGCAGGCCATCGTCTGGCCGGGCTGAGCCCCGGCCGGTCGTCCCTCGGCTCCCCGTCGGCCGGGCCCGCCGCTTCGCGCGCGTCGGCGCCGGCCGATGGGCGTCGCGGGCAACCTCGCTGCGGTCAAAGGGAGTTGAGAATCCCTCCGCGCAGTTCGATGATGTGCGAACACGGCATCGAAAGCCGACGGGGACTGCCGGTTTCCGGCAGTGCATCACGTGGCGCACGAGGGCGAGGATCCTCGCAGCGACCGCCACATCACGGAGGAACACGACTATGCGACAGCACCGCGTTGCCCTGCTCGTCACGGCCACCGCCCTGGCCCCTGCCCTGCTCCTCGCCACCCCGGCGTTCGCCGGGGCGGCGACGACGGTGAACGCGGCGACGACGGCGACCGCGACGACCGCCGGGGCGGCGACGGACACGCCCGTGGACGACATGTCGTTGGACGACCTCCGCGTCGCGGTCGCGCGCATCCTCGGGGACAAGACCTCCGGCAAGGCGGTCGTCCGGGAGGCCGGAAAGGCTCTGGACGCCGGTACCGCGGACGCCCTGCGCACGTTCCTGAAGTCCGGCTTCCGCCTCGCCCGGGCCGAGGACGACAGTGTCGCGATCGCGCGCATCCTGGCGGACAAGACCTCCGGCAAGGCGGTCGTCCGGGAGGCCGGGAGGGCTCTGGACGCGGGTACGCCGGAGGCCCTGCGCGCGTTCCTGGAGACCGGGTACCGGCTGGCGCGGGCCGAGGACGACCGG
>NZ_JBMNDR010000030.1:40384-88682 GCF_052543235.1 Streptomyces sp. SAS_272
TCTGGACGCGGGTACGCCGGAGGCCCTGCGCGCGTTCCTGGAGACCGGGTACCGGCTGGCGCGGGCCGAGGACGACCGGGTCGCCGTGTTCCGCATCCTCGGGGACAAGACCTCCGGCAAGGCGGTGGTCCGGGAGGCCGGGAGGGCTCTGGACGCGGGTACGCCGGAGGCCCTGCGCGCGTTCCTGGAGACCGGGTACCGGCTGGCGCGGGCCGAGGACGACCGGGTCGCCGTGTTCCGCATCCTGGCCGACCCGACCATCAGCAAGGCCCTGCGCGCCGCGGCCGAGAAGGCCGTCGGGGGCACCCCGGAGGAACTGCGGTACTTCCTGGAGGTGGGCCAGTACGAGGTCAAGCGCTGACGCTCGGGGCCGGGCCCGCAGGCCCGAGGCTCCCTGGGCCTCGGGCGTGCTCCGTCGGTGTGCGTCCGGAGCCGTAATGCCGACCAGTCGGTATGGACAGGTGTCGTGTCGCCCGGTACAGATGGGGATCGCACCCGCACACCTGGGGGTCGCCCCCGTGCACCTGGGGGCCGCCACCGCGACGACGCCGTCGACAGAGCCGCACGCAGCGAAAGGCCCGCCCATGCGCATCGCCGTCACGATCTTCCTCACCGACGAGACGATCACGCCCGTCCGCCTCGCCCGTGAGCTGGAGCAGCGCGGGTTCGCCGGGCTCTATCTGCCCGAGCACACGCACATCCCCGTCGAGCGCACCAGCCCCTATCCCGCCGGCGGCGACCTGCCCCGCGAGTACGGCCGCACCCTCGATCCGTTCGTCGCGCTCGGGCAGGCGGCGGCGGTGACGCAGACGCTGGGCCTCGGCACCGGCATCACGCTCGTCGCCCAGCACGACCCGATCGACCTGGCCAAGCAGATCGCCACCGTCGACCACCTCTCGGGCGGCCGGTTCACCCTGGGTCTCGGCTACGGCTGGAACGTCGAGGAGGCCGCCGACCACGGGGTGGAGTGGCGGACGCGGCGCGAGCTGGTCCGGGACCGGATGCGGCTGATGCAGGCGCTGTGGGCGGACGAGCCGACGGCGTACGAGGGCGAGTACGGGAGTGTGCGGGCCAGCTCGGCTCACCCCAAGCCGGTGCAGAAGCCGCGCGGACCGGTCGTCGGTCCGCGCACGCTCGTCGGCGGGGCCGCCGGGCCGAAGCTGTTCTCCCACATCTGCGAGTACGCCGACGGCTGGCTGCCGATCGGCGGCCGCGGCCTCTCCGAGTCCCTGCCCGTCCTGCGGGCCGCCTGGGCGGACGCCGGCCGCGAGCCGGCCGCGCTCCAGGTCGTGCCGTACGCCGTCCACCCCTCCCCGGGCAAGCTCGCCCACTACGCGGAGCTCGGCATCGACGAGGTCGTGGTCCAGCTCCCGCCCGCCGGCGAGGCGGAAGTGCTCGGCCTCCTCGACGGGTACAGCGCGTTCCTCTCCGGCGCCAGTGACACCGTGCGATGACTTCCCGAGAGGGACGGACCGGGCGTCCCGTCGGCTGTGATCAGCCCGAACGTATGCTCAAAGGATGACGACCCCCGAGAGCTCCGGTACCGGCCCCGGCCCCGTCCCGGGCACGAACACCGGCCCCACCGAGAACTCCCTGCGTCGCGCCCTCAAACGCGCCCGGGACGGCGTCGCCCTCGACGTCGGTGAGGCGGCCGTCCTGCTGCAGGCGCGCGGCGAGGCCCTCGACGACCTCGCCGCGTCGGCCGCCCGGGTGCGGGACGCCGGCCTGGAGGCGGCCGGCCGGCCCGGCGTCATCACGTACTCGAAGAGCGTCTTCATCCCCCTGACCCGGCTGTGCCGGGACAAGTGCCACTACTGCACGTTCGTCACCGTCCCGGGCAAGCTCCGCCGCGCCGGGCACGGCATGTTCATGTCCCCGGACGAGGTGCTCGACATCGCCCGCAAGGGCGCGGCCCTCGGCTGCAAGGAAGCCCTCATCACGCTCGGCGACAAGCCGGAGGAGCGGTGGCCCGAGGCCCGGGAATGGCTCGACGCGCACGGCTACGACGACACCATCGCCTACGTGCGCGCCGTCTCCATCCGCATCCTCGAGGAGACGGGACTGCTCCCGCACCTCAACCCGGGCGTGCTGTCCTGGACCGACTTCCAGCGGCTCAAGCCCGTCGCGCCCTCCATGGGCATGATGCTGGAGACCACCGCCACCCGGCTGTGGTCCGAGCCCGGCGGCCCGCACCACGGCAGCCCGGACAAGGAACCGGCCGTCCGCCTGCGCGTGCTGGAGGACGCGGGCCGTTCGTCCGTCCCCTTCACGTCCGGCATCCTGATCGGCATCGGCGAGACGTACGAGGAGCGGGCCGAGTCGCTGTTCGCGCTGCGCAAGGTCTCCCGCGCCTACCACGGCATCCAGGAACTGATCATCCAGAACTTCCGGGCCAAGCCGGACACCGCGATGCGCGGCATGCCGGACGCGGAACTCGACGAGCTGGTCGCCACCGTGGCCGTGGCCCGGCACATCATGGGCCCGTCCGCCTGCCTCCAGGCCCCGCCCAACCTCGTCGACAGCGAGTACGGGCGGCTGATCGGCGCGGGCGTCGACGACTGGGGCGGGGTCTCCCCGCTCACCATCGACCACGTCAACCCCGAGCGGCCCTGGCCGCAGATCGAGGAGCTGGCCGCGCAGTCCGCGGCGGCCGGCTTCACCCTGCGCGAACGCCTCTGCGCCTACCCGGAGTTCGTGCGGCGCGGCGAACCCTGGCTGGACCCGCGGCTGCTTCCGCACGTACGTGCGCTGGCCGACCCGCAGACCGGGCTCGCCCTGCCGGACGCCGTCGTCGAAGGGCGCCCGTGGCAGGAGCCGGAGGAGGTGTTCGTGTCGTCGGGGCGTACGGATCTGCACGCCTCGATCGACACCGAGGGCCGCACCTCCGACCGCCGCGACGACTTCGACGAGGTGTACGGCGACTGGGGCGCGCTGCGCGAGGCCGCCGCCCCGGGCATGGCGCCCGAGCGCATCGACACCGATGTGCGCCAGGCCCTGCGCACCGCCGCCGACGACCCGACGAAGCTCACCGACGACGAGGCGCTCGCCCTGCTGCACGCGGACGGCCCGGCCCTGGACGCCGTCTGCCGCATCGCGGACGACGTCCGCCGCTCGGCGGTCGGCGAGGACGTCACCTACATCGTCACGCGGAACATCAACTTCACCAACGTCTGCTACACCGGCTGCCGTTTCTGCGCGTTCGCACAGCGCCGCACCGACGCCGACGCGTACACGCTCTCCCTCGACCAGGTCGCCGACCGCGCCCAGCAGGCCTGGGAGCTGGGCGCGGTGGAGGTCTGCATGCAGGGCGGCATCCACCCGGACCTGCCCGGCACGGCGTACTTCGACATCGCGAAGGCGGTCAAGTCCCGCGTGCCGGGCATGCATGTGCACGCCTTCTCGCCGATGGAGGTGGTCAACGGCGCGACCCGCACCGGTCTGTCGGTCCGCGAGTGGCTGACGGCGGCGAAGGAGGCGGGCCTCGACTCGATCCCCGGCACGGCGGCGGAGATCCTCGACGACGAGGTCCGCTGGGTCCTGACCAAGGGCAAGCTGCCGGCGGCGACCTGGATCGACGTCGTCACGACGGCACACGAGCTCGGCATCCGGTCCTCGTCCACGATGATGTACGGCCATGTCGACCAGCCCCGGCACTGGCTCGGGCACCTGCGGACCCTCGCCGGCATCCAGCAACGCACCGGCGGGTTCACGGAGTTCGTCACGCTGCCGTTCATCCACACCAACGCGCCGGTCTACCTGGCGGGCATCTCCCGTCCCGGCCCGACCATGCGGGACAACCGGGCGGTCACGGCGATGGCCCGGCTGCTGCTGCACCCGCACATCCCCAACATCCAGACCAGCTGGGTGAAGCTGGGCACGGAGGGCGCGGCGGAGATGCTGCGGTCGGGGGCGAACGACCTGGGCGGCACGCTGATGGAGGAGACGATCTCGCGGATGGCGGGCTCGTCCTACGGCTCGTACAAGTCCGTCAAGGACCTGATCGCCGTCGCCGAGGCGGCGGACCGTCCGGCGAAGCCGCGCACGACGCTGTACGGCGAGGTGTCCGAGGAGCGGCAGCGGGCCGCGGCGGCGTCGGACGGGCATCTGCCGGAACTGCTGCCGGTGCTGGACTGAGGACAGTTCTACGGGATCCCCACAGTACGATGATCGGACCCCTCGTGGCCGAGGGGTCCCGTAGCTGAGGAGATGCGTGCCCGTGCCTGCCCGACGGCTTCCCTCCTGGGCCTGGGTCACCGGCCTGACCGCCGGTGCGATCGCCGCGGTCGTCGTGCTGACGGCACAGGCCGAGAACGGTCCGCACCCGACGGCGTCGGCGGCGAAGCGGCCGAACGCCTCGGCGTCCGCGTCCGCGAAACCGCCGGCCTCGCCGAAGCCCTCCGCCTCGCCGCAGGCGGCGGGGGTGCCCGCGAAGTCGGGCACGGGCCGCAGGGTCGTCTACTCCCTGGGGCAGCACCGCGTCTGGCTGGTCGACGCGGACGACACGGCCCGGCGCAGTTTCACGGTCTGGCCCGGCACGGTGAACCCGGCCGTCGGCGGCTACACGGTGTCGCTCCGCAAGGACGCCCTCAAGGGGTCCGACGGCGTGCAGATCGAGCACGTCATGTACTTCTCCGTCGCGTCGGGCGTCAACATCGCCTTCTCCAACGCCGTCGACGGCTCCTCCCCGCCCCCGGCCGCCGCCGGCGCGCAGACCGGCGGCATCCGGATGGCCAAGGCGGACGGGACGGCGCTGTGGGCGTTCGGCGAGACGGGGACGAAGGTCAGGGTCGTCGAGTAGGACGGGTCCCGAAGCCCACGGTCACCCGCCGCGCCGCACATGCCCCAGCCCGCACCCTCACTCACTCACGCGCTCGCTCACGCGCGGACCGCTCGTGCGCGGTCGACCGCCGGCAGTTCACAACCCCTCCACCCGTCGGCCGTCACACCGGCCGGGAACCGGGCGTCGTTCGATTACAGTGACGGACGTCGTACGTACGGACGGTGGCCGGGAGGACTTGGTGGGTGCGACTGCCGGGCCCGTCTGGGGCCGCGCCGAACAACAGGACTTCCGCAGCAGGGTGCGCGGCACACTGCTGGGCGCGGCCGTCGGCGACGCGCTCGGCGCGCCCGTCGACGGGCTGGGTCTCGAGGAGATCCGACAGGGGCACGGGCCCGAGGGCGTGGTGGACCTGGTGTCCGCCTACGGGCGGCGCGGCGCGGTCACCCACCTCACCCAGCTGACCCTCTTCACGGTGGACGGTCTGATCCGTGCCCAGGTGCGGCGGGACACCGGCGCCTGGCATCCGCCGACCGATCTGCACCGGGCGTATCTGCGATGGGCGGCGACCCAGCGCGACTGGGGGCCCGACCTGCGGCGCAAGGACGACGGCTGGCTCGCCCACGAGGAGTGGCTGTACGCCCGCCGTGATCCGACCCGCACCCTGCTGCTCGGGCTGGGCGACGACGTGATGGGCACCCTGGAAGTTCCCAAGAGCCCCGGCGCGGCCGGTCCGGAGGTCGTGCCCCGCTCGGTGCCGTTCGGGCTGCTCGTCGGCTGGGAGCCGCAGCTCGTCGCGCAGCTCGCGGTGGAGTGCGCGGCCCAGACCCACGGCCACCCCGCGGCCTGCCTCGCGGCGGGCGCGTACGCCGTCACCGTGCACGCGCTGGCGCGCGGCGAGAGCCTGGACGGCGCGGTGCGGCAGGCGCTCGCGCTGCTGGCGGCGCGGCCGGGGCACGAGGAGGTGTCGCAGGCGCTGCAACGCGCGCTGGGCGCCGTGCGGCAGGGGCTCCCGGGTCCGGCGCGGGTGGAGGAGCTGGCGGGGGCGGGGACCGCGGAGGCGGTGCTGTCCGGCGCGGTCTACTGCGCACTGGTCGCCGAGGACGTCCGGCACGGGCTGCGGCTCGCCGTGAACCACGGAGCCCCCTCGGGCCCGACCGCGGCCCTCGCCGGCGGTCTGCTCGGCGCCCTGCACGGCGAGACGGCCCTCCCGCCGGCCTGGCTGGCCGAGCTGGAGGGCCGTCCCACGATCCTGGAACTCGCCGACGACTTTGCCATGGAGATGACCCAGGGGCCCGCCCTGCACGGTCCTGCGGGGGCTTCGCCGGGATGGCTGGCGAGGTATCCGAGGGGCGGGCCGAGCTGAGGGCGGGGCCGGGCCGGGGCGGGGCCGCGTCGAGGGTCCCTCACACTCCCCCGGAGGGGGCGCCCCCGGACGGGCTGATGAGTTTCCCTTCCACCGTGTCCCGGGGCTCCGGCACCGCCGCCGCTCCCGCGGAGTCCCCGTCCCCGTCCGTGTTGATGGTCTCGATGATCGCGAGGCGTTCCGGGGTGTCCTCGGGCTTGACGAACCCGATGACGATGTAGAGGACCAGCGACACGGCCAGCGGGATCGACACCTGGTACTGGAGCGGCACGCCGCCGTCGACGTTCCAGTTGATCGGGTAGTTGACCAGCCAGAAGGCCAGCAGGCCCATCGACCAGCTGCCGAGCGCCGCCGTCGGACCGGAGCGGCGGAACGGGCGCAGCAGACCCAGCATCATCGGGATCGCCATCGGGCCCATCAGGCCGGCGACCCACTTGATGACCACCGTGATGATGTCCTTGAAGGCCGGGGAGTTGACCTGGGTGGCCGCCGCCATGGAGAGGCCGAGGAACACGACGGTCGTCACGCGCGCCGCGATCAGTCCCGACCGCTGGTTCCACTCCCGGGCCCTGGCCCAGATGACGGGCGCGCAGTCCCGGGTGAAGACCGCGGCGATGGCGTTGGCGTCGGAGGAGCACATCGCCATCGTGTGGGAGAAGAAGCCGACGATGACGAGTCCCAGCAGGCCGTGCGGCAGCAGCTGTTCGGTCATCAGGGCGTAGGAGTCGGAGCCGTCCGGCTTGTTGGAGGTCACCAGCAGCGGGGACATCCACATCGGGAAGAACAGCACCAGCGGCCACACCAGCCACAGCGCGGCCGACAGCCGCGCGGAGCGCTCGGCCTCCTTCGGACCGGACGTGGCCATGTACCGCTGGGCCTGGTTCAGCATGCCGCCGTTGTACTCGAAGAGCTTGATGAAGAGGAACGCGAGCAGGAACACCGTGCCGTACTGGGCGACGAGCGGCTTGTCGTGGCCCTGGAGCGCCGGCTGGTCCCAGGCGTCCAGGAACCCGATTCCCTTGTCGTTCAGCTTCAGCACGACGGCCACGAACATCGCGATGCCGGCCAGCAACTGGATGACGAACTGGCCGAGTTCGGTCAGTGCGTCCGCCCACAGGCCGCCGATGGTGCAGTAGACGGCGGTGATCGCGCCCGTGATGAGGATGCCCTGGTTGAGGGAGATGCCGGTGAAGACGGACAACAGGGTGGCGATGGCGGCCCACTTGGCGCCCACGTCCACGATCTTCAGCATCATCCCGGACCAGGCGAGCGCCTGCTGGGTCTTCAGGTCGTACCGGTTCTTCAGGTACTCCAGCGGGGAAGCCACATGGAGCCGCGACCGCAGCCGGTTGATGCGCGGCGCGAACAGCTTCGAGCCGATCGCGATGCCCAGTGCGATGGGGAAGGACCAGGTGACGAAGGAGGTGACGCCGTAGGTGTAGGCGATGCCCGCGTACCCGGTGAACATCACCGCGCTGTAGCCCGACATGTGGTGCGAGATGCCGGACAGCCACCAGGGCATCTTGCCGCCGGCGGTGAAGAAGTCGCTCACGTCGTCGACGCGTTTGTGCGACCAGACGCCGATCGCGACCATCACGCCGAAATAGCCGATGAGCACGGCCCAGTCGAGACCGTTCATGTGCGCCCTCCCAGGGATCAGCCCGGCGCTCATCGTGGGCGCTTACGCGTGGACACGACAAGTAACCGTGAGGTCAAAGGGAGGTAAAAAAATTCGGTATGATGTCTTGCGTTCATCCATATGAACTCAACGCATCAGCTCCCCGGCGTTGACCAGCAACGACTGTCCGGTGATCGCCCTCGCCCGGTCCGACGCCAGGAACACCGCCGCATCCGCGACGTCCCCGTCCGTGGCGAGCTCCGGCAACGCCATCCGTTCCGTGAGCCTCCCCAGCACCTCCTCCTCGGGCACCCCCTCGGTCTGTGCGGTGAACTGCACATAGGCCTGCACCGGCGGCCCCCACATCCATCCCGGCAGCACCGTGTTGACCCGCACGCGGTGCGGCCCGAGCTCCCGCGCGAGCGAGTACATCGCGCTCGTCAGCGCCCCCTTGGAGGCCGCGTACGCCGCCTGCCGCACCTGCGAGGGCGCCGCCACGGCCGACTGCGTCCCGATGAACACGACCGACCCGCCCCGCTCCTTCAGCGCGGGCAGACAGGCCCGCGTCATCCGCAGCGTGCCCAGCAGGTTGACGTCCAGAACCGACTGCCACGTCGTGAAGTCGGCGTCCTCGACCCCGCCGAAGTAGGAGTCCCAGGCCGCCACGTGCACCACCGCGTCGATCCCCCCGAACCGCTCCCGCGCCAGTCCGGCCAGCGCCTCGCAGCTCTGCTCGTCGGTGATGTCGGCGGCCCGGTACGCGGTGCGCGCCCCCGCCGGGTCGATCTCGGCGGCGCTCTTCGCGAGGTTCGCCTCGGTCCGCGCCCCGAGCACGGCGTTCCCGCCCTCCCGCACGACCGCCGCGGCGACCTGGTGACCGAGCCCGGCGCCGACCCCCGACACGACCACGGTCCTGCCCTCGAGCGATGACATAGGGCCTCCCTGCCTCTTCCGCTCTATCTGACGGAGCGTCAGAGTATGGGCCAGTCACCGAGGATGGGGAAGAGCATGAGCGAGGAGACGCACAGCGACACGCACAGCGAGACGTACGCCGAACTGGCCGCCGTCGGCCCCTACGGGGTCCACCCCGGGCACGCCCTGATCACCATGGTCGAACCGCACCCCGGCCACGAGTACGCCTACAACCGCTGGTACGAGGACGACCACTACTACGCCGGCGCGATGGCCATGCCGTGGATGTACGCCGGCCGCAGATGGGTGGCCACCCGCGACCTGCAACTGCTCCGCTACCCCGAGAAGTCGGCGGTCGCCCAGCCCGTCACCGCCGGCTGCTACCTCTCCACCTACTGGATCACCGACGGACGGCACGGCGACCACATGAAGTGGACGGTCGCAATCAACAAGCGCCTCAACCGGGACGCCCGCGTCTACCACGACCGCACCCACGTGTTCACCGCGTTCCAGGACCACGCGACGACGGTCTACCGGGACGGCGCGGCGGGCCCGAGGGACTTCCACGCCCTCGACCACCCCTACGCGGGCCTCGTCGTCGAGGTGATCGACGCCGACTCGGCGCAGCAGCGCGCCGAACTCCTGCACTGGCTGCGCGCCCGCCACCTCCCGCGGCGGCTGGCCGGCTCCCCGGCGGCCATGGTCACCGTCTTCTGCCCCACCCCGCTCCCCGGCGACCGCATGACCTACGTCAAGCAGGTCGAGGGCGTCGACACCCGGCTGACCCTCCTGTGGTTCCTGGAGGCGGCCCCCGGCGACTGCTGGGACCCGTACTTCACCGGGCTGGAGGAGGCGGTCGCGGAGTCGGGCCTGGGCCGCGTGGAACTGGTCGCGCCGTTCATCCCCACGGTGCCGGGCACCGACCGGTACGTGGACCGGCTGCGCTGATCACCGCCGGTCCTTCAGCTCGTCCGGGCACGGCGTCCCCCGGGGCAGCTGGTAGGGCGCCGCCAGCCGGTACGTGCCCGCCTTCGGCGCGAGCAGCACCGTCCACTTGTCGCCGTCCGCGTCCTCCGCCGTCTCGAACAGGCATCCGTTGACGTTGTCGAACGTCTTCGGCTCGCCGTCGGAGCGGTCCTTGGACTCCTGCGTCTCCTGCGGCGGCTTCAGGCTCTTGCCCTGCGCGTCCACCACGCTCAGCCACGGCGAGTACGGGATCCGGATCAGGATCCGACCCGCCTTCTTCACGTCGATCGTCATCTCGCCCTGCTCGGCCCGCTGCACCACCGCGTTCGGCTCGGCGAGCGGGGCCGGATCGAGGACCTTGAACAGCTGCCAGTTGGCGTCGCCCCAGATCTGCTCCAGATACGGCAGCCCCCGCTGCACCAGCTCCCGCTCGCGCTCGCCGCCGTCCCCGTCCAGCGCCTCCTTGGGGACGACGACGAAGTGCACCGCCCACCGCTGCAGCCAGTCGTGGTAGTTCGCGGAGTTGAGGGTGTCGTCGTAGAAGAGCGGGTTGCGCTCCATGTCGGCCTGGCGGTTCCAGCCGCGGGCGAGGTTGACGTACGGCGCGAGCGCGGACGCCTCGCGGTGCGAACGGGCCGGGACGACCTCCACCCGGCCCTTCTCCGCGCCGACCCCCTGCAGCTCGTTGACGAGCGGCGCCAGCTCGCGCGCCCAGGAGGCCGCCGGGGTCGTCCGCACCACGTCGTCGACCGACTTGAAGCCGATCCAGCCCACGAACGTCAGCGACGACAGGACGATCACGTACCACTTGCGGCTGCGCGGCACGGCGAACGGCAGCGCGGCCATCAGCACCACACCCGTGAACATCATCGCGAGCCGGGTGATGTTGGACCCGATCTGCGAGCTGATCAGCCACACCATCAGCACCCCGAGCCCGTACACCGCCGCCGTGATCCGCACGGTCTTCCAGTCGCGCGGGACGACGGCGAAGACGACGAGCGCCGACAGCAGCGGCAGGGACGCCGAGCCGAAGGACATCGGCTGGGTGCCGGAGAACGGGAACAGCCAGGCGGAGAGGGCGACCACCACCGTGGGGGCGAGCCCGAGCGCCCACGCGCCCGGCCGCCGCTTCTGCAGGAACATCGCGACGGCGACTATGCCCACGAAGAGCCCGGCCACCGGCGAGCCCATGGTGGCGAGCGCGGCGAGCGGCGCCGCGCACAGCGCCTTCGCCCACCGTTTGTAGCGCCAGCGGTGCGGCCAGCAGAACACGACGGCGACCGCGCCCAGCGCGAACATGTTGCCGAGGCCGAACGTCACCCGGCCCGAGGCGGCGTTGCAGAGCAGCGCGAAGATCCCCGCGAGCGCGGGCCACACCGGGTTCTTCACCGGCCTGCAGCGCAGCAGGATCAGGGTGAGCAGCCCCGCCGAGATCGTCCCGGCGATCATCATCGTCGTCCGGACGCCGAGCAGGGACATCAGGTACGGCGACACCATGCTGTACGACACCGGGTGCATGCCGCCGTACCAGGCGAGGTTGTACGCGGAGTCGGGGTGCCGGCCCACGAACTCGGCCCAGGCGTCCTGCGCCGCGAGGTCGCCGCCGCTGTTCGCGAACGTGAAGAACCAGACGAGGTGCAGCACGCCGGACAGCGCCGTCATGGAGAGCACGAGATGGCGGCCGAGAGGTCCGCCGAGGCGCGCGCCGACCCGGTCGAGGGCGCCGCGCACCCGGGACGTCCCGCGCGCGGACTGCGTCAGGTCCTCCCGCGCGCCGTCCGGGACCCGGTCCTGCCCGAGGTCTACCACCGCGCCGCCCGCCGGGTCACGGTCGTGCTCGCCCGACTGGGGTGCGGGCACCCTGGTGCGCGAGCCGGCGTCCCGGTCCGGACCGGCGTCGTCGGCACGTGTCGGTTCCGCAGTGGCCACCTGAAGGCACTCCCCGTGTCCCGTCTTCTGTTCTCGGCCGCGTACCGTTCGCGTCCGCTTCACGGCTACGCCCTTGCGACAGGCGGCCTGTCCCGTTTCGCGACGCTAGCACGCACCCCGCCGGGCGGCTGCCCGACGGGGTGCGGAAGGCGTGCGGACGGGCGTCGCGGGTCAGCCGACGCGGGTCAGCTTGTCCGAGAAGCCCGGCTCGGCCAGGTCCGTCTGCAGGGCGACCGGCACCTTCACCGCGCTGCTGGAGCCGTCGCCGACGGTGAGCGTGCCCACCTGGGTGCCGGCCTTGGCCGTGTGCGGCACCTCACCGGCGGTGAACGACAGCTTCACCGTCAGACCGGCCCAGCCGGCCGCCGAGACGTCCTTGGTGATGACGACGGGCGTGTGGCCGCCGAGCTTGTCGTCCACGTACCCGACGACGTCGCCCTTCTTCAGGATCTTCGCCGAGGTGAGCGCGTCCTCGGCGGCGAGCAGCGCCGCCTCGCTGACCACGTTGGCCGTCTTGAGGATCTCGCGCTTGTGCTGACCGAGGATCGCGCCGACGAGGGTCACCGACTTCCCGTCGACCTTCTTGCGGGAGGCGAACAGCAGGTTGCCGCCGGCCGCGCTGGTGCTGCCGGTCTTGATGCCGATGGCGCCGATCCTGAGCGGCAGCTCGTTGTAGTTGTTCCAGTACTTGCCGCTCGGGTCGGTCCAGCTCGCCGCGCTGGAGATGGCGACCAGGGCGGGTTCCTTCACGAACGCCCGGCCGAGCTTGACCTGGTCCTCCGCCGTGGAGACGGTGGTCTCCTTCAGGCCCGAGGGGTCGGTGTACGTCGTGTTCGTCATGCCCAGCTCCTTGGCGGTGGCGTTCATCTTCTTCACGAACGCCTCCACCGAGCCCGCGTCCCAGCGCGCGAGCAGCCGCGCGATGTTGTTGGCGGAGGGGATGATGACGGCCGACAGGGCCTGCTTCTCGGTGAGCTTGTCGCCGGCCTTGACGGTGTTGAGCGTCGACTCGTCGAGGGTGACGTCGTAGCCGCCCTCCTTCTCCGCCGTCGCGTCGACCTCGATCTCCGGGCCTTCCTCCCCGGCCTTCATCGGGTGGTCCTTGAGGATGATGTACGCGGTCATGGTCTTGGCGACCGAGCCGATGGCCACGGGCGTCTGCTTGCCGAAGCTGCCCATCGTGCCGACGCCGTCGGCGTCCATCCAGCCCTGCCCCTCGTTCGGCCAGGGCAGCTGCGTCCTGCCGCCCTCGAAGGTGTACGAGCTCTTCGCGGTCAGAGTGAGCGCGGTCGCCGGCAGCGGCCGCACGGCCTGCGCGATCGCAAACACGACGACCAGCAGGAGGACCAGCGGCGTCCAGATCTTGAGTCGCCGTCCGAGGGTGCGCAGCGGGGTCGGCGGGGGCGGCGGGGTGTTCGTCAGCTCGGCCAGCAGGTCCAGCGGCGGCTTCGGCGGCAGCGGCTGCTGCGTGGTCCGCTCGGGGCCGACCTGCGGGACGAACGCGGTGACGTCGGCGGGCGGCTGGGCGGCGGGCTTCGGCGGGCGGGGCTCGTCGAGCGGCTTGAGCGCGACGAACTTGCTCGTCCGCTCGGCCGGCGCCGCGGGCTTCTCGTCGGCCCGGTCGGTCTTCCCTGCGGCGCCGGCCTCGTCCGTCGCGTCGGCCGTGCCGGATGCGTCGGTCGCGTCGGCCTTCTCCTCGCTCGGCCGGGGCTTGACGTCGCCGAGCTTCAGCATGGTGGTCGGCTGGTCGACGGCGGGCTTGGGCCGGGGGGTCTTGAAGACGGCGGTCGGCTGGTCGACGGGGGAGCGGCCGGCCTCGGCGTCCTCTGGCTCGGCGTCGGGCCCGGCGTCGGCCTTCTCGCCCTTGCCGGCGTCCGACGCCCACTTCGGCGCGCGCTTGGCGGTCTGTCCGGCCTCGGCGCCGGCACCATCCTCGGCACCGGCCTTGGCACCAGCACCAGCACCAGCACCGGCCTTGGCCTGCGACCCGGCGGCCTCGGCGGAATCGGCGGACTCTTCTGCGCTCTCGGGCCGCGTGTCCTGCGGCTCGTCGGTGACGTCGACGGCGTCAGCGCCGGGGCGCGCACCGGCCTTCGCGGCGGCGCTCTCCGAACGCGCGTCGTCCTCCGCGCCGGCGTCCGCGCCGGTGCCTGGGGCGTCGTCCGGGGCGTCGTCCAAGACGGTGTCCGGGACCGCGTCCGCGGGTTCGTCCGCGGGCTCTTGCGTCTCACCGCCGGCCGGGCCGGTCGCGGGGCCGTCCTCGGGGCTCCTGTCGTCCGCCGTGGCGACCCACTGGGCCACGGCCGCCCGCAGACGGTCCTCGCCGCCCTCGGGAGCCTCGTCGGCGGTCCCGGCGACGTCTTCGGTCTCGTCGCCGCCCTCAGGGCCGTCCCCGGCCCCGTCGTCGGCGCTCTCCCCGGCCGCTGGGGCCGCCTCGGCGTCCTTCGCGTCCTCGGAGCCGCCCGACCCGCCCGACGCCTCTGCCGGGGTCTCCTCGGCGGCCTCCGGCCCCTTCTCCGCTTCCCGCTCCCCGGCGGCCGGCTCGGTCCGCGCTGACCCGGTCCCGGCGGCCTCGGCGTCGCTCCTGGAGGCGTCGGCGTCGGTCTCCGCGGGTTCGGTCTCCGCGGGTTCGGCCTTCGAGGGTTCGGTCTCCGCCGCTTCGGTCTTCGCTGTCCCGGACTCCTCGGCCCCGGACTCCTCGGCCCGGGACTCCTCGGCCCGGGACTCCTCGGCCCGGGACTCCTCGGCCCGGGATGCCTCGGCCCCGGACTCCTCGGCGTCCTCGGTCTTCAGATCCCGTACCGAGAACACCCGCGTCGCCGTGTCCACGCCGCCGCGGGCCGACGAGGGCTCGCTGTCCCGCGCCACGGCGACCCGCGGATCGCGGATCTCGCGGGATTCCCGTGCCTCGGGAACCGTGCCCGCGCTCCCCGACGTCGGTTCTGCCGACGACTCGCGCTGCTTCGACCTGTCGGGGGACTCGCCCGCCACCGATGCCTCCTCGTGTGCCGCACGCCGTCAGCGCGCCTGCCGAACCGTGAACAGCCCGCCCCGGACCCGCCTCGCGGCGGTGTCCGAACCATGTACCAGTGTCCTGTGTAGAGGGCTTGGCTCCTGCGGTAGACGAGAACGACATACCTACTGGTTCCACTACAAACAGGTCACGCACCCTCGACAGATGAATGTGAGAGGGGTCACCCTGTCATTCATCCACGCGGGGAGGCATGGATGGGCAGGAGCCGCAGAACGATTCCGGAAGAGCTTCTTCTGCTGGCGTTGGACCCGACCACGGGTACCACCGCACAGCCGCAGTCGCTCGACCTTGGTCTGGCCGGAGCACAGCTAGTGGAGCTGGCGCTGGCCGGGCGGATAGCCCCTGACGGGGATCGTATCGCCGTGGTGTCCCCACGGCCGACTGGAGACCCAACGCTGGACTGCGCGTTGGAGTTGCTGCGAAGGCGTGGCGCTCCCGTACGGGCTGTCCACTGGATCGGCGGGCCGCGTCTCGGGCTGCGCCAGATCTACCTTTCGCATCTGGAGCGGTGCGGCATGGTGCATGCCGTGGCGGGCCAGATGTGCGGAGTGCTGCCGACGACTCGCTACCAGGCGACGGACACCGACATCAGCCGGGAGATCAAGGCCCGGCTGGACTCCGCGATCCGCACCGGCGTGCCGCCGGACCCGCGGACCGCGGCGCTCGCCGCTCTGGCGCACGCGGTCGGCCTCGGCAAGCACCTGTACCCGGGCAACGAGGGACGCTCGTCCCGCTCCCGGTTGCGGGACCTGATCAGGCACGACCCCATGGGCGGCCTCGTGGCGCACGCCGTGATGGACGTCCAGAACGGCGCGGCGGCACAGCCGCGCCGCAACCAGGCGCCCCCCGGCCGGCAGGCCGGACCGGGAGCCAGGCCCGCTCCGGAACCCGCCCGTGGCGTTCCGGCGCAGCCGCACCGCAACCCCATGGCGCGTGTGGTGGCCCTCTGAGCCGTCAGACCTGAGACCTGTTCGGGAGCCGACGCGGCCCGCGCGGGGCGGTGCATCTGCCGCCCCGCGCGGACGTGTGTCGGGAGCCGTCGGGAGCCGTCCGGGAACCCCTTCGGGGTCCCGCCCGAACTGGCGCGCAGCGGCCGCATATCCACCGTTTTCCAGCGGTGGAAAGCGCCTTGGTGGCAGTCTGCTGAACAGCAGATACGCAAAGTGTTTGAGACAGACACGCAGCCGGAGGTGCACGTCCCGTGGCGTCCAATGTCAATCCCACCGTCAGACGACGCCGGTTGGGCCAGGAGCTGCGCCGGCTCCGTGAGCTCAAGGGCATGACGGCCGAAGAGGTGGCCGAGCGCCTGCTGGTGTCCCAGTCGAAGATCAGCCGGCTGGAGAACGGCCGGCGCAGCATCAGCCAGCGCGACGTCCGAGACCTGTGCGGGGTGTACGAGGTCGAGGACCAGCGGATGGTCGACTCGTTGATGGAGATGGCCAAGGACTCCCGGCAGCAGGGCTGGTGGCACGCCTTCGGCGATGTCCCGTACAGCGTCTACATCGGTCTGGAGACGGACGCGGCGAGCCTGCGCGTGTACGACCCGCAGGTGGTGCCCGGCCTGCTGCAGACCCGTCAGTACGCGGAAGCGCTGATCTCGGGCGCGCTGCCGGAGACCGCGCAGACGGAGATCGACAAGCGGGTGCAGGTGCGCATGCGCCGGCAGGAGCGGGTCTCGTCGGGCGAGAACCCGCTGCGGCTGTGGAGCGTCATGGACGAGTCGGCGCTGCGGCGCGTCGTCGGCGGCCGCGAGTTGATGCGGGACCAGCTGGAACACCTCGTCGAGCAGTCCCAGTTGCCGCATGTGACGGTCCAGGTGATCCCGTTCGAGATGGGCGCGCATCCGGGCCTCAACGGCCAGTACGCGATCCTCGAGTTCCCCGACACGGCCGACTCCAGCGTCGTCTACATCGAGGGCGTCACCAGCGACCTCTATCTGGAGAAGCCGAACGACGTGCAGAAGTACAGCGTGATGTACGAGCATCTGCGCGCCCAGGCCCTGAACGTGGAGCAGTCCCGCCAGTTCATCGCCGACATCGCCAAGGGCTATGTGAGGTGAGGTCCGGCGGGAAGTTGCGCATGATACGCGTTGACCCCACCGGTATGGAAGTTTCCACTGGAATATGTCATCCGGTCGAGTGAATAGTCGCTTCGTCAGTCGATGTTGGCGAGTAGCGTCGATCACGCCATCAAGTAACAAGGTTGGCGTGAAGACAGCAACTCAACAACTGCACTCCGGAGCAAAAATGGCAATTCGTCAGGGCAGCGCGCACATGTGGACCAAGTCCTCCTACTCCACGGGCAACGGTGCATGCGTCGAGGTCAAGTCGCCGGCCGTACAGGCCCTGTTCGTCCGTGACTCCAAGGTCCAGGACGGTCCGACCCTGGTCTTCCCCGCCGACGCGTGGAGCGACTTCGTGGCGTCGGTCAAGGCGTAGGGCGGAGGACTTCCTGACCCTCAGCCGGATACCGAACACAACTGCAGAAGAACCACCCACGGGCCCTCTCGTCCAGATCGCCGTCCTAGCCGAGGGGGCCCGTCGCATGCCCGGGCGGGCCGCCCGGCCGACCGCTCAGTCCGGCCGCCCGCTCGGTCCGGCCGCCCGCTCAGCCCAGGCGGCCGTTCAGCCCAGGCGGCCGTTCAGCCCAGGCGGCTCTCGATCGCCGCGACCACCTCGGGAGCCTCCGGCTCGGTCTGCGGGGAGAAACGGGCGACGACGGAGCCGTCCCGGCCGATCAGGAACTTCTCGAAGTTCCAGCGGACGTCGCCGGTGTGGCCCTCGCCGTCCGCGAACCCGACGAGCCGCTCGTACAGCGGGTGCCGGCCGTCCCCGTTGACCTCGACCTTCTCGGTCAGCGGGAAGCTCACGCCGTAGGTGGCCGAGCAGAACTCCGCGATCTCCTCGGCGCTGCCGGGCTCCTGCCCGAGGAACTGGTTGCAGGGCACGCCGAGGACGGTGAAGCCCTTCCCGGCGTACCGCTCCTGCAGCCGCTCCAGGCCGGTGTACTGCGGGGTGAGACCGCACTTGGAGGCCACGTTCACCACCAGCACGACCTGGCCCGTGTACTGCGAGAGCTCCGCGGAGCCGCCCTTGAGGGCGTCGATCTGGACGTCGAGGGGAGAGGTACCGGCATCAGTAGTCATGCTCCGGATGCTAACTCCGGGGACCGCCGTCGGCTCCGGCCGCCTCCGCGAGGGCGTCTCCGGCCGCCGTCCGCGAGTACAGCACCGACCGCCCCGCGCGCCGCCTCCGCACCAGGCCCGCGTCCAGCAGCACCCGCAGATGGCGGCCCACGGAGCCGAGGCCCTGGCCGGTCAGGGCGACCAGCTGGGTGGTGCTCAGCGGGCCGCCGAGCAGCACCAGCACCGCGGCGCGGCCCGGACCCAGCAGCGCGCCGAGCGCGGCCGGCGCCGCACGCGCGCGGCCGCGGCGGTCCTCGGCGAGCACGCCGGTGCACGGGTAGACGACGGCGTACCGCTCCCGTCCCTCCCACGACACCCAGCCGGCCTTCGGCGTGACCGGCACGAACAGCAGCTCGGCCCCGGAGATCTCGCGCGGCGGATACTCGTGCAGGTTCACCTGGAAGCGGCTCTCGCCGAGCCAGCGCGTCCCCGGCCGCAACGAATCCAGCACGGCCGCCCAGCCGCCCCGGCTGACCTGCGCCGTCCGAGCGACGACGTCCGCCTCCAGGACGCGTCGGCGGCGCTCCCAGTCCGGCCGCACATCCGTCTGCCACACGTGTTCCAGCAGCGCGGCCGCCCGCTCGGGCAGGTCGTCCCGGTCCAGGGCGGCCGGCAGCGGCCCGCCCAGCGACGTCCGCAGATGGGCCCGGGCGTCCGCCGGACCGGCCGACCGCACCCGGGCCACGCCCTCCTCGAAGCTCTCGCCGTCCCTCGGCGTCGGCGTCAGGAAGTCGGCGATCCAGCTCCTCCCCAGCCCCGCCCGCACCAGCAGCCCCGTCACCGGGTCCGCCGCCAGCAAGGCCCGGTAGCCGGGGAGGTGGGCGCGCAGCCACTCCCGCTCACCGGGATGGTTCCCCACCCCCGCGTGCAGCAGCTTCAGACTCGCGAAGGTCTCCGTGAGCGGCGAGATCACGAACCGGCTGCCCGCCAGGGTGTCCGCGTTCACCTGCCACCAGCCCACGCGACCCCTCCGTCCCGGACAACCTTTCGCACGACCGCGAAACAATAACCGGCCGGCTCGACGCCGTCCGAGACTCCGCGCATGCCTCGATACCGACCGCTGTTCCGCACCCCGGAGTTCACGCCTCTCTTCCTCTCCTCCGCCGCGCACACCGCCGCCTCGACGGTGGGCGGCCTGGCGCTCGGCACGCTGGTCTACCGGGCCACCGACTCGCCGCTGCTGTCGGCGATGAGCATGTTCGGTCCCTCGCTCGTCCAGGTGCTGGGCGCGACCCTGCTCCTCTCCGGTTCCGACCGGCTGCCCCCGAGGGCGACGCTGGCGGGGATCTCGCTCGGCTTCGCCGTCACCACCGGCGTCCTTGCCGCCCCGGGCCTGCCGGTCTACGGCGTCCTCGCGGTCGTCCTGCTGCAGGGGCTGATCGCCTCGCTCGGCGGCGGGGTCCGCTGGGGACTGCTGAACGAGATCCTCACCAAGGACGGCTATCTGCCCGGGCGTTCGCTGTTCAACATCCTGCACGGGCTGATGCAGATCGCCGGATACGCGGCCGGCGGCGTCCTGGTGGCCGCGCTCTCCGCGCGCCGGACCCTGCTGCTCGCCGCCCTGCTGTACGCCGTCGCCGCCGCGGTCGCCCGGCTGGGGCTGACCGCCCGCCCGCCGCGCGCCGCCGGCCGCCCCTCCGCCGCCGCGACCCGGCGCACCAACGCCGTCCTGTGGTCCTCCCGCCCCCGCCGCCTCACCTACCTGGGGCTGTGGCTGCCCAACGGTCTGGTCGTCGGCTGCGAGGCCCTGTTCGTGCCGTACGCCCCGGGCGCGGCGGGCACGCTGTTCGCCTGCGCGGCGCTGGGGATGCTGGTGGGCGACGTGACGATCGGCAGGCTCGTCCCGCCGGCGGTGCGCACCGGGCTGGCGACCCCGCTGCTGCTCCTGCTGGCCGCGCCCTACGCCCTGTTCGCCCTGCAACCCGCGCTCCCGCTCGCCGGGGCCTGCGCCGCCCTCGCCTCCGTCGGCTTCGGTGCGAGCCTGGTCCAGCAGGAACGGCTGATGAAGCTCACCCCACCCGAACTCAGCGGCCACGCGCTGGGGTTGCACTCGTCCGGGATGCTCACCATGCAGGGCGTGGGCGCGGCCCTGGCGGGCACGGCCGCCCAACTCACCTCGCCGGCCACGGCGATGACGGCGATGGCCCTGACGTCGATCGCGGTGACCCTGACGCTGCACTCCGCGGGACGGGTCGGCGAACGGCTCACGGCGCGCACGGGTCCCGCCGAGCGGTGATCGCGCCTCAGCCGTGGGAGTGGGTGTGAGCGACGGCGTGGCCCTTGCCGCGGGCGATCATCCACTTGTTCACCGGCGTCGTGATCAGGAAGGCCACCGCGAAGCCGCCGAGGAGGGCCGCCCAGAACAGCCCGTCCGACAGCTGGGCGTCCATCGCTCCCGGTGTGAAGGCGACGATGGCGTTGTCGACCAGTTCCATCACGGCGATCGAGACGGTGTCGGCGGCCAGTGCCACCTTGACGGCGGCCCGGAGGTCCAGGCCCGCCCTGCGCACCGAGAGCAGGGTGAGGGAGTAGCCGAACAGGAACGCGAGCAGGATCGCGACGACCATGGTCGGCACGTTGCCCCAGCCGAGGGCGGTGCCGATGACCATGCCGAGGATCTCGCCGACGGCGCACCCGGTCAGGCAGTGCAGCGTCGCCGTCACGGCCATGGCCCAGGAGGCGTGGCCGCGGTGCTGCTCGTGCCGGGCGGAGCGGTCGGGTCGGTGGGGCCGGTCGTGCTCGGCGTGCTGGTCGTGAGACATGACTCCTGTATACCCCTGGGGGGTATACAGAGCAAGCTGTGCGCGCACTCGTGTCGCGGTGCGCGTTGTCCCATGCCCGTTGTCCCATGCCTGGTGCCTGGTGCCTGGTGCCTGGTGCCTGGTGCCCGGTGCCCGGGGTCCGATGTCCGGTGCGCGGTGTCGGCGCGACAATCTGCTCGGCGTCCGTGCGGCAGCTGACCGGGTGACCGGGTGACCCGTTGATGCCGTTGACCCGCTGACCGGGTTCCCGGCCGAGGGCGCTGTCACCCGCTGTCGCTTCGGCCGGCTGCCCGCGTCGGACGAGGCGGAACTCGCCGCCGCCGGAGGCGCGGGGCGCCGGCCGGGGAGGTTTCGGCGGCCGCGCATCGGTTAGCAGCGCCTGCGAAAGAAGGCGCCGCCCGAGGCTGGGCGGAGCCGTGGCTTCCCCTGCGTCATGTGCGAGGTGTTCTGGTCTGTCCGGGTCGCGCCAGGAAGGCATCGAACAGGCCGCCGGCACCGCGCCGCCGGCGCGAACCGTCACCGTCCCGCCGGAGCCGGAGCCGGAGCCGGAGCCGGAGCCGGAGCCGGAGCCGGAGCCGGAGCCGGAGCCGGAGCCGGTGCCGATGGCGGTGCGGGCCGGTGGCGAGGTCCGGCCGGCGCCAGGGCGCAGCGAGCCGCACAGAGAGGCGTTCTTCGACAACGCGAAGTACCTGGCGATCGTCCTGGTGGCCGTCGGCCACGCCTGGGAGCCCCTCCGTGAGGGCAGCCGCACGGTCACCGCCCTGTACACGGTCGTCTACGCCTTCCACATGCCGGCGTTCATCGTCCTCTCCGGGTACTTCTCGCGCGGCTTCGACGGCCGTCCGAAGCAGATCGGACGCCTCGTCACCGGCGTCGCCGTGCCGTACGTGGTCTTCGAGGTGGCGTACACGTTCTTCATCCGGTGGACCGACGGCGCCCCCGGCCGCGACATCAGCCTGCTGGACCCGCTCTACCTGACCTGGTTCCTGGCCGCCCTGTTCGTGTGGCGGCTGACCGCGCCGGTCTGGCGGCTCGTCCGGTGGCCGCTGCCGTTCGCGCTGGCGATCGCGATGCTCGCGACCCTCTCGTCGTCCATCGGCACGGACCTCGCCCTGCAGCGGATCCTGCAGTTCCTGCCCTACTTCGTCCTGGGCCTGCTGCTCGAGCCGGAGCACTTCCGGCTGGTACGCCGCCGCGCGATGCGTGCCCTGGCCCTGCCGGTTTTCGCGGCGGCACTGGCCGTGGCGTACTGGGCGGTGCCGCGGACGGACTACGCCTGGTTCTTCCACGACGACAGCGCCGAACAGCTCGGGGCGCCCCCCTGGTTGGGCCCGGTCATGACCCTGGCCACGTTCGGCTGCTCCCTCACCCTCGTGGCCTGCTTCCTGGCCTGGACGCCGGGCCGCCGCACCTGGTTCACCGCGCTGGGCGGGGCCACGCTCTACGGCTACCTGCTGCACGGTTTCGTCAAGCAGGCCGCCGGCCCGGCCGGCTGGTACGACCACGACGCGGTCCACCGGCCGCTCGGCCTCCTCGTCGTCACTCTCGTTGCGGCCGTGACGGTGACACTGCTGTGCACCCGGCCCGTGCGGTGGGCCCTGCGCTGGGCGATGGAGCCGAGGGCGCGCTGGGCCTTCCGTCGCGACGGCGTCGTCCAGGACCGCGTGGCGGCCTGACGGGCCCGCTCCTGGTCAGGGCGGGGGCACCGCCCGTCGCCCGCGGAATGCCGTATTCCAGCAGTTCCGCGGGCGGTCGAAAGCGATTTTAAACACCTTCAGAAAACGTTTTTGTTCGCCCCGTTGACACCTTGCGCACCCCCTTTTAGTGTCGCGCCAGCATTCTGACCAGGTGACGAAATTTCGAACAGCTGAGAGGCAAGTGCCCTGCGCATCACCGGAGTCAGCACACCCGTGACCGGAAACCGGTGGACCAGCCTGATGTATTTACAGGTGCGTACCGGCAAACCGGTGAGTGGAGTGGGCGAAATCCGCGTGCGGGGCAGCGTAGGCACCCTTTTCGGCGATCTGCGGGCCACCTGGGCGTCCGAAATTCGACCCCCGCGGCCCGCGCCTCGCGCTCCTCTCTCCGTTCGTGCCCCTCGCGAACCGCACGCACCTCACGCCTCTGACGCACCTCACGCTCCCCATGCCCCGCATGCCCTTCGGTCGACTTCTGCGGAATCCGCCGACCGTTCTCGGCTGCGGGATCCGGCGCACCACGAACCCCGACGACCTCGGCGGCAGCGTGCGTCCGCCAGGGCGGCGACCACCTCGCCCGCGTCGCACCGCGCCCCCGGAAGTCCTTCCGCACGCCGTCGAGGCCGGCCCGGGCGCGCGCCCGGCGCCCGCGCGTGCGGCGGCGCCCTCGCCGCGCAACCCGTTCCCGCACACCCTCCGGGACCGGATGCGGGACCGGGGCCGCGTGGACCGGGAACGGGTGCGGGTGCGGGAACGGGTGGACCGCGTGCGGGTGCGGGAACGGGTGCGGGTGTGGGGTCGGGTGCGGCGCGTCCGACCCGCGCGCGACCCGCTCGCCGACCTTCTTCCGGCCCGCCGCCCCACCGCTTCTTCACCACCGACGGCTGACACTCCGTCACCCACCCCCCTCAACGACGAGAAACTAGGAACGATCCATGCGCAACCGAAGAGCCTTCCTCGCCGCCCTCACGGGAGTCGCCTCCCTGTCCCTCACCCTGTCCGCCTGCGGCGAGACCAGCAGCAGCGGGGAGAAGTCCAAGGGCGGCACCATCGGCATCGCGATGCCGACCCAGGCCTCCGAGCGCTGGCTGACCGACGGCAAGAGCGTCGTCAAGGATCTGAAGGGCTACGGGTACCAGACCCAGCTGGTCTACGGGCAGGACAACCCCAAGACGCAGGTCTCCCAGATCCAGGCCCTGATCAAGCAGGGCGTGGACGCGCTGATCATCGCGGCCATCGACAACAAGTCGCTGAACGGCGTGCTCGAGCAGGCCGCCGCCGCGAAAATACCGGTGATCTCCTACGACCGGCTCATCCTCGGCACCGCCAACGTCGACTACTACGTCTCCTTCGACAACGAGCAGGTCGGCCGGCTGCAGGCGCTCTACATCATCGACAAGCTCGGCCTGGAGGACGGAAAGGGACCGTTCAACATCGAGCTTTTCGCCGGTTCTCCCGACGACAACAACACCCAGTACTTCTTCGAGGGCGCGATGCACCTTCTGCAGCCGTACCTGGACAGCAAGCAGTTGGTCGTCCGGTCCGGCCAGACCGCGCTCAAGGAGGTCACCACCCTGCGCTGGGACGGCCCCACCGCGCAGAAGCGCATGAACGACATCCTCTCCGAGACGTACGGGGGCAAGAAGGTCGACGCGGTCCTGTCGCCGTACGACGGCATCTCCATCGGCGTCCTGAACGCGCTGAAGGCCGACGGCTACGGCTCCAACAGCAAGCCCCTGCCGATCATCACCGGTCAGGACGCCGAGCTGGCGTCGATCAAGTCGATCATCGCGGACGAGCAGTCGCAGACCGTGTACAAGGACGTCCGCCAACTCGCCGCCGCGGCAGCCGACATGGCCAACGACATCCTCACCGGCAAGACGCCGAAGGTGAACAACCGCCTGGGCTACAAGAACGGCGTCAAGGCCGTGTCCGCCTACCTGCTGCAGCCGACCAGCGTCGACAAGAGCAACTACAACTACGTGCTGGTCGCGGGCGGCTACTACACCGCCGCCGAACTCAAGTAGCGGTCCGGAGAGCGGACGTCCGACCGGCCCGGACGCGAACCGGCAGCCCCCCGGCTCGATCGATCGGCTCGGCCGTCGCGGGCCGTGTGGTGCGGGCGTCGCTGTTCCGGCGCGCCCGGCCGCCGCTTCGCAAGGAGGGGGAAGGACGGCCCGCGCCCGGGTCGCGGCGCTCCGGCGGTGACTCAGACCGGCGTCCCGCTCTCTGCGCGCGGCGGCGGACGCCCGAGCGCCAGGCGGGCCACGCGCGGCCAGTTCACCGACGCGGCGGCCGTCCCGGCCGCGCCGGGGCGACGGCGTGGCACGCGGACCCGCAGCGAACCCGGCGCGCTGCGGCATACGACGGGTGACGCCAGCACCGTGTGCTCCCCGTCGATGCCGACCGGCAGGGTCGCCGAGTCGCCTTCGACGACGACTTCCTCCGCACTCAACCGCAAGAATCCCGGCGCACGGGGACCGCGCACCAGGCGCGCCGCGTCGGCGGCGTTGTCGACCCGCACGCCCACCACGCCCAGCTCGCCCGAGTCCAGCCGCTGTCTGCGTCCTGGATGGGCCGCGTCCACGGCACGTCCGTAGGGGTTGTTGCTGACCAGCAGCGCCTGAAGTCCTTCGGCCCGGGGCGGACCCTCGGCGCCGGCCGGACCGTCCCCCCGGGCCCGGGCCCGCATGCGCAGCCTGGGCGCGTCCTCGGCGGTGAGGAGGCCGGGGAGGGCCTGGAGAACGGTGTGCGCCTTCGCGTCCCGGTAGGCGGGGTCGGCGACCACGGCCGCGTACGTTCCGAACGAGGCGTTGTTGACGAAGACCCGGTGCGCGGCGTACCCGAGGTCGACGCGGAGCTCGACGGCGTCGGACAGAGCCTCGAGAGCCGCCGCCGGGTCGTCGCGGTCGAGGCCGAGATCGAGCGCGAAATGGTTGCGGGTGCCGACGGGAATCACCATGAAGGGCAGATCGTGCTGGGCCGCGACCTCGGCCACCAGGGCCTGGGTGCCGTCCCCGCCCGCCACCGCCAGGAGGTCGGCTCCCTCGGCGACGGCCCGCCGGGCCAGCTCGGCGACGTCCTGACGCCCCTCGAGCAGGACCACCCGGCAGCCCGCGTCCCGGGCCTTCGCCACGAGGTGGAACCGGCCCACCTTGCCGCCGCCCGAGCGCGGATTCATGAGGATCCAGGGGGCGCGAGGCGCTTCCGCGACCTCCCGTTCGCGGGCGGTGCGACCACGTGCCGAGGACGTACGCGCCGCAGCGAGGGCCAGCACCCACAGGGCCAGCGAGAGCAACGCCGGCCCGAGCAGGCCGAACGTGGCGTACAGGGCGAGCACGGCGACCGGAGCTGCCACCGAGAGAGCCGCCCCGACGCCTCGGACCACTCCGGTGTGCGCCAGCGCCCACCACACGCCGACGGCGGCGAGCGCCAGCCCGGCGACGCCGACCAGGACCCAGAGCGCGCTGCGCAGACCGGCGGCGACGAGCGGCACCAGGATGCTGCCCAGCAGGGCCAGCAGGGCGAGGCGGGCCCATCCGGCGCCGCTCCCGGGACCGCCCGCGCGTACAGTCCCGGACCCAGGCGCTCCGGGCCTGTCGGTGTGCCCGACGTGTCGTCCCACCTGTCGCCCTTTCGTCGTTCAGCTCGCCGGCCGGCCCCTGTCGGCCCTTCTCTCTCTCGGGGTCCGGGGGGACGCGTCCGCGTCCGTCCCCGGGCGTCGCCCCGACGCTCAGCGACCGGAGGAGGGGAGAGTGGCGGAGCCCGGGTGCTCCGCCGGTCCGTGACCGCTCAGGACCAGTTCCTTGGCCCTGCGGAACTCCTCGTCCGTGATGTCGCCGCGGGCGCGGATCTCGGACAGCCGGGCGAGCTCGTCGACGCTGCCCGGCGTGCCGCCGGCCGCGGCCTGCCTGACGTAGGCGTTGAACTCCTCCTGCTGCGCACGCGCCTGCGCGATCTCCCGACGGCCCATGTTCCTGCCGCGGGCCATCACGTAGACGAACACGCCCAGGAAGGGCAGGACGATGCAGAGCGCCAGCCAGCCGGCTTTCGCCCAGCCGCCCAGGTCGTCGTCGCGGAAGATGTCGCCGATGATCCGGAAGAGCAGAACGAACCACATGATCCACAGGAAGAGCCAGAGCACACTCCAGAAGACGCTCAGCAGGGGAAAGTCGTACGCGAGATAGGTCTGCGCGCTGTGCTGACCGATGTCGCTCATGTCGCCCTCCGTTCCGGGCGCCCGCCCGGCGGCCGGGGCATCCGCTCCGGTGCCCGCCCTCAGCGTGCCCACCCCGAAGGCGCCACGGCCTCACCCGGCGCGGGTGATCCTGCCCCGCGCAAGCAGGAAAGTATTTCTCTTCCTTTGGTCGTGTGGCTCTCACCTGCGCTCATGGTCCGCTGACGTTCGCGCTCGTCCGCTGTTGTTCGTCGGCGTTGTCACGCAGTTAGACACTCATCCCACGACTCCGGCTCGTTTCTTGAGGCGCTTGCTCGCCCGCTTGTTTAGCTCGGCGTGGCCACGCTTCGTCCAGTCACCTTGGTGGAGGTAGCAACGCGACGTGCCCTTCATCGTCTTGTCGCGGCAACTGCCTCGATCCGTCGGCCAACCACACTTGCCCTGCTTCCACTCACCCACGGCCCTTCCCCTCCCACTGGTCCGTCTTGAGTTCGGGCATTCAGCTTGGGGCACCTTGCCTACGTAGGGCAGGGCGCATGGCCGATGGCATAAGGCGATCGGGGCGCACACCGGTCAGTACGCCGAACCTCACAGGTCTGCCACTGACCACCGTTTTAGGAGTTCGATCAGACCCCGCTCCGGCTGCTGCCGTCGACTGGTGCGACGGTCGGACGGAGACGCTGGTGTATGCCCCGTCCGGCGTCGTTGATGTCAGCCGTGGATGTCAGAAGCCTTCCGATCCGTAGCTCTACGGGGCTCGGCCAGCCGGGGGTGCGGGGCGCGGTGAGTGTCGCGGGAGTCGCTCTCCGGGCGTTGGTGGATGTTGTACTCCGCTGGGCCCTCGTCGCGAACCGGATGCCCAGACGGCCAGGTCACATCAGGCATACGGAAGTACTTTTGCCCTACGAAAGTAGATGCCATGATGAGGACAACTGAGGAAGCGCTATGGAGGGACGGGAGAACCCATGCCTAGCAGCGAGCACCTCAGCTCGGCCACGGCCAGGAGCGACCTGCAGGCCGCGCAACGGGCCCAACTGGCCGCGAACACATCGCCCCCCTGTCCAACGTGGTGGGCCCCTGTGGCAGGCGTTACTCACGGATTCGGAATGGCTCGGGCCGCCGGGCCGCTTCTCTACGAGGCGGATGGTGCGGCTTGGAAGCTTGCGTTACTGCTCGCTACGACCGTGACGCTGTCTGTCTTCCCGGTCATGTGTGCGGTGAGGGTGACCCGCATGCGGGTCCGTGCCTGGCCACCACGTGGAACCATGAGACAACGCGCGCTCGTCGAGGGCCTCCCGGTGGTCGCCTATGGGTTGGCCGCCCTTGCTTTCCTTGCGTTCGGCTGGAGCGTGGGTGCGATCGCTCTAGGAATCCTCGGAGGAGGCTCCCTGTGGTGGCGAGAAACCCAGAAGAACTCCCTCCGCTCCAAGTCGGTCGCGATGCTGAAGGCGCCGGGGCACACGGAATGAACCATGCCGTGTCGCCGGCGCTGGACCAGGCGATTCATCATCCGACACGGCTGACCATGATGGCATTCCTCGCTGGTTGCGCCGAAGCCGAATTCGCCGCAGTCCGTGAGTACTGTCATGTCTCCGACGCGAGTGTCAGCCGCATCGCGACCGCCCTGGAGGAGGCCGGGTACGTCCAGGTCCGTAAAGGAGCGGTCGGACGCCGCCCACGCACTTGGTTGTCGCTGACATCGGCCGGCCGTACGGCGCTCAAGCGTCACCTTGCTGCGCTGCAAGCCATCGTCGACGCGGCGCAAGCAGCAGGCGCGGAAGCAAGCGATCACGATAGTTGAGGGGCGACTCAGTGCAGTTTCGGCGACAGCCATAGGGGAAGCGCGGCAGCGGCCGGCTCTTCAAGGTCGGCGGAGCTGCCTTGGGCTGATGTCACGTTGACGTGAGTGATTATGGCCCGTAGATGTCAAAGGCCCCGGACCATGACCGCTCCGGGGCCTTTGTGTTGGTGCCCCCGGCAGGATTCGAACCGGCGACACCGGGCTTTAGGAGTTCGATCCTGCAGCCCTCAGATCGCCCTCGTCGTGCTGTCGGCGGAGCGCGGTCGTTCGCTCAAGGCCGCCTGTGTCCAACGCCGTTGATGTCAACGGGTGATGTCAGGTTGGATGGGCCGATGGAGCGCGTTGAGGCTGAGCTGTTCACAGATGGCGGCAACGACGCCGTGGTTCGCATGCCGGGTAGGCGGTTCCCAGGGGTCGTGGTGCAAGGAGACTCCCTTTACATCCTCCGCGGTGACGTGGCCGAGGTGGCGGAGGCATGCGAGCGAGGCGACCTGGATGATGCTCGGGAGTCTGCCGGCCTTCTTCTGGCGAGCCTGGATGCGCTGCTGGCACGGTACGAGGCAGCGTTGGGCGAGCACGAGATTCCGCGGCCGTACTGAGCCGACGGGCGCTATCAGCTTGGGAAGCTTGGGTTCTACGGGCTCGATAATCCCGCTGACCTGCTGTCCATCCGTGTCATGGCCTGGGGGCGTCTCTGAGTGGGTGATCGCTGTTCTCCGTGGCTCTCCGCAGTATCTGGCACGAGTCTGGCACGGGGCGCGTTCAGGCGGGTTAGTCAGTCGCGCCGCGGCCCTGGCACGCCGATATCGGATCCGAGATCGGTGGTGGCGGTCAACGAGTGGGCCGCGGCCCTGAGACCGTTCTTCCATCCCGGGAGTTCGTCCGCGTCCATCCATTCGCTGTAGCCCGCTGCGACGGAGAGGAACTGTGTCTCCTCCGGGGTGCGGGCTGCGACTGTCATCGACAGCCGGTCGACCACGTCCTTGGGGCTCAACTCGGCATTCGCGAGACGGACCGCGAGGCTCACGAGGAGCCAGCGGCCGGCTGTCTCATCGTCGGGAAGGGGTACGCCGAGTTCGTGCAGGGTTTGGACGTACAGTTCACGGATCTCGGTCTCGTCGCTCCTGCGTGGCAGGCCGGCCAGTGAACGCAGGGCGGGGGAATCGCGCCCGTCGACGAGTGCATGAGCAGCAAGCATCGGGAGCTCCTCGGGTGGGAGTATCTCCGCCACATACCGCCAAGCGCTGTCCTGCAATCGGTCCATGCACTCATCGTGAGAGCAACGAGACTTCCTGGCGAGCTGATTGCCGTTTTGGCCTCGGCTTCCTTGCGGAGCGACCTCTTCGTCCCGAAGCAACTTGGGCGCGGCGGCGCCTAGGGCCGGTGTGTCTCTCTCACCTGAACCGATGGCCCGCTGACGTCCGTGCGCGTCCACTGTCGTTCGTCGGCGTTGTCACGCAGTTGGTCGGACCTTCACTCCTCCCCGGGTGCGATGAGGCGATCGGCTTCGGCCTGGGTGCGGCTGTTGCTCCGTCGGCTTCGGCCATCTCGTTGGCGGAGGTGTTCCAGCACCTCTCGCAGTAGCTCGCCATGAGGCCGAACCGTTTGTGCTCACGCACGGTGTCGTTGGTCTCCCCGCAGCGATGGCATGCCGACTGGTCACGATCCTGAATCGCCCCCCATGTGTTTGAGTGTGGGCGAACCTGACTGGATCCCGGTAGGTCGCGATTTGGCCTCATTCGGCGATCAGAGGCGCGGCCATCCAAGCGCGAAGACGGGCTCGACCTGCGGCGTCATCCCTAAAAGAGGTGGGCTTGCCAGTCTCTGAGTCGGTACGCTCCCCCTGGCCATGAGTCGTTTTAGCGGCCCAAGACGTCGCACTCGGGTTCGCCCCGATGCGGAAACCCCGGTTCGAATCCGGGCCGTGGCCACCCTCGACACGTCCGCCCTTTCCTACGCCTGACTGCCCTCTCGATGCGAACTATGGGCAAGGCAGTCGGTCGCTGCCGGGGCTCGTTGCCCGGCCGTGGGAGTCCGTGTTCAACGGCCAGCAGCGTCACGGCATGGCCTTCCGGGTCGCCGCTGTCACCCCGGCCGCCTTCCCGGCCGTCATGGGGGCCTCGGACTGATGACCGTGACCGGGCCATCGCGGAGCGGCTCGGAGCCATGATCCGCGAGGGCGGGGTAGAGGCAGCTCCTGACTAGGGGATGTGGACTCCCCGTGGACTCTAGTGGCACGCGTGTGGCACGACCCCGAACAGGACGAAGGGCCAGCCTGGGAGGAAACCCTCCTGAGCTGGCCCTTTCTCTGTGCCCCCGGCAGGATTCGAACCTGCGACACCCGCTTTAGGAGTTTTCCCTGGGCGGGGCTGTGACCTGCTGAAACGTCGATTGCGGTGCGTCTGGCCTGGGAAAACAGCCCTCTGTAGTTCTCACGTGTTCGCTGGGTTTCCCGGCCTCATGTGTGCTGAATGCGTTCTCTCGGCACTTCTCGTCGGGGGAGGCGCCTGTACGCCGCGGGTGGTCATGATTCGGCTGGCAACCCTGGGAACAGGGCGCGGGCGCGATGAGGGTCGGGAGCAATGAAGACCCCGTCGGCCGTGACGAGGTTCGCGGCAGGGTCTGCCTGGGTGACGATGGACCCGCTCACGAAGATCTTGCGGTCGTTCGTGCCGGTGACGCGGGCGAGGATCTTCAGAGGTGTTTCCAGTGGGACCGGGCGGAGGTAGCGCATCTGAAGGGAGACGGTCAGGCCGGGCATCCCGACCGCTGCGCAGGCGCGGCCCATGAGTTCGTCCAGGAGCATGGCGCTGATGCCGCCGTGGCCGTAGCCGGGCGGCCCTTCGTGGGCGATGCCGAGGGCGCAGTGACCCACCAGGCCGTCGGCGGTGGGCGTCACCTGTACGGGCGGGGCCAGCGGGTTCCCGGCCCCGGTCACAGGGCTGTAGATACGTGTCCCCGTGGGGAACTCGTCCACCGCCGGGATCTCCGCCCGCGACCGCCGTCGGCCCGTCAGCTGGCTGCTGATGGCGCGGACCCCGTCCGCCACACGGTGGAGGGTGTCCGGGGAGGCGGCGGTGCGGACGGTGGCTTCCACCAGGGCGCGCAGTTCGTGGCCGAGGTGGGTGATGGCCGCCCTCTGGTCTTCCAGTTCCTCTTCCCCGGCTGTCGCTCGCGTGGGGTCGGAGCCAGTGTCAGTGGGCGGAGGGTCGGTGAGGGATGTGTGCATCGGGTTTCTCGGTGGGGTGGGCTGGTGGGGTGCGGGCCGGGTGCGGTCAGTCATCGGCCCGGACGAAGACCGGCTTCAGGTGCTTCTGCGGCAGCGCGGTCGGCAGGTCTTCCCAGTCGATGACGTGGGAGACGACTTTCTCGGGGGCGACCTTGCCGGAGGCGGCGAGTTGGAGGGCGTCGGGGATGTGGGCGCGGACGTTGTCGCGGGCGATGCGCAGGGTGACGCCGTTGAGGTACATGTCGAGCAGCGGCAGTTCGCCGGGGCGGAAGTGGTTGCCCGCCGACTCACAGATCCCTTCCGGAGTGAGGGATCTGACGGCCAGGGCGAGCTGGTCGACGCGTCCGGTGGCCTCGACGGCGATGTCGTAGCCCTGGGGGATCGGGTCCAGGGTCTCGGCGGTGGCGGCCCCGAACGCGCGGGCCAGGGTGCGGTGTTCGGGGTCGGGGTCGACGTAGAGCACTTCTGAGGCACCGAGCGCGCGGGCGATGTCGCACACGTACAGGCCGATGCTGCCGCGGGCGACGACCAGGACGCGTGCTCCGGGCCGGGCCTTGAGGTGGGGGGCGACCAGGCGCCAGGCCAGGGACCAGTTGTCGCTGGCGGAGGCCATGGCGACCGGGTCGACGCCGGCCGGCAGCGGGACGAGCATGGCGTCGGCGTAGGGCACGCGGACCAGGTCGGAGAAGAGCCCGCCCCAGCTGCCGCCGATCGGTGCGCCGTACATCGCCATGTAGGGGACAGCGGTGCAGTGCGCGGTCAGCCCGGCCCGGCAGCGGTCGCAGGTGCCGCAGTTGATGGACCAGGGGACGACGACCAGGTCACCGGGGGCTACGGCGGTGACGGCGTCGCCGGTCTCGACGACCCGGGCGACGCACTCGTGGCCGAGGGCGAAGGGCGGGTCGATGAAGCCGTGTCCGGCCAGGATGGCGGAGTCCACGTCGCAGGAGGTGGCGGCCACCGGGGCGACGATCGCCTCTCCGTCGGCCTGGAGTTTCGGGTCGGGTGCCTCGCGCCACTCGACGGTGCGCTTGGCGACGTAGGTCAGTTCACGCATCGGTGCGCTGTCCCTTCGCCAGTGCCACCAGGTCGGCGTAGCGGATGACGGAGCCGCCCGCGCCCCAGGTGCCCTCGGGCTGTTCGTGCACAAGGACCCACACCCGCAGGGCGTCGTCCGGGCCGAGGCCCGCGGCGGCCAGGACGGCCTTCGTCGCCTCTTCGACCAGTCCCGCCTTGCGGCGCTCGGACAGGGCTCCTTGCGGGACGGTGACCTCTACCAGGAAGCGCGGCGCGTCGTCCTCGGCGGTGGTCTGGGCTCCTTCCGGCAGCTCGGTGAGGTAGCTCCACGCCTGGGCGCGGAAGAACGCCGTGTCGGGTGCGCCCTCCCAGCGCAGCAGTACGGCGGCGAGGTTGCGCTGGACGCTCTGGCGGCCTCGTTCGGTCAGGGCACCTGCCGGGGCCGTGAGCCGGATCATCGGCATGGCATACCTCTCTTCGTTCCGTTCGACTCTTCGCTCGACCACACAGGTCTATGACAGTCGTTATAACCGACGGTCACGCTAGACTATGACGGTCGTTATATCCAGTGGGGTCAGAAGGGATCGTGTACGTGACCAAGTCCAGTCCGGTGGCGCGTGAGCGGATCGTGGCCGGTGCGGCCGACATGATCAGTCGGCGCGGTCTGAACGCGACGAGTATCCGTGAGATGGCCAAGCACGCCAGGGCGCCGCTCGGCTCGACGTACCACTACTTCCCTGAAGGCAAGCAGCAGTTGGCCACCGAGGCCGTCCGCTACACCGGCGAGTGGGTCGCGCGCCGGCTGCGCAAGGAGTTGGAGGCGGGACCGGTCGCCGGGCTGCGGGCGTTCCTCGCCCTGTGGCGCAAGATCGTCGTCGACAGTGACTTCAGGGCGGGCTGCCCGGTCCTCGCCGTCTCCATCGAGGAGCCGCACACGGACGAGACGCCTCCCGCCGTGGTGGCCGCCGCCGACGTCTTCACCGCATGGGAGGGCTTGCTGTCCGCCTCGCTGCGGGAGTACGGCGCCGAGCGCGAGCAGGCGGCCCAGCTGGCCACCCTCGTCGTCGCGGCCGTGGAGGGGACCGTGGCCATGTGCCGCGCCAAACGCAGCATCGAGCCCCTCGACCGCACCGCGGAGCAACTGCAGGCGCTGATCGTCGCCACGATCAAGGAGTGAGCCGGCCCGAGCTCGACGCCTCGGGATTCAGGTGCCCAGCGCGGCGCGGACGGCCTTGACCCTTTCCTGCGTGAACACCCCGCTCTCCAGGAGCGGGAGGACGGACAGCACGCCCCCGGACGAGCCCCAGCTGCCCTCGTCGATCACGCGGAAGTTGACCCACCACGTCGGTGACGGCTTCTCCAGTCCACAGGCCGCCGCCAGTGCGGCCAGGACGCGCTCGATGACCTGGGCTCGTACGTCCGGCTGCCAGGCGGCGTCCATGACCGCGATGTCGACCACCATCACGTCGAGTTCCTGGCCGGCGTCCGACAGCAGCCGTCCGCCGATCGCCATCATGTCCCGCTCGCGCTCGACGAAGTGCACCTGGAACCCGACGCGGGCGGCCGGAGCGGGCTGTCCCACCTCGGGTACCAGCACCGCGTCCGTCAGTGTCTCGGCCAGCTCGCGGCGCTGCTCCAGGTCCAGGCGTCCCTTGGGGGCGTTCACGGTGATGATCGTCACGACATCCTCCTATGACAGTCGTTATAGATGCTGGCAGAGTACACGTGTCTATAACGACTGTCATAGTCGGCGGGGGCGGGCGCTCAGTCGGAGATCACGGCGGTGCGGTGAATCCACTCGCCGCCCTGTGCCGCTGTGTGCATGAAGGCGGCCACGTCCGCACGGCTGATCGTCGGGTTGCCCTTCATCGGCAGCCGGTCGTCCGCCCGGTAGATGCCCCTGGCGGGGCCGTGGGTCAGCCTGGTCGGGTACACCACGGTCCAGTCCAGCCCGCTGGAGCGGATGCTCTCGTCCGCGATCGCCTTGTCGGCGTAGATCGACCGCAGCAGCGTGCCGTAGATCAGCTTCTGCGCGCCGCTCGACCAGCCGAAGGTGTGGCCGACACCGAACGAGGACAGCCACACCAGGCGGGCGACACCCGCTTCTGTGGCCGCGCCGATCACGGCCTCAGAAGCACGCGTGAAGAGGCCGTCGGCGCGCACCGAACTGCCCCTGCCGAGCGCGGAGACGATCGCGTCGTGCCCGGCCGCCGCGGCGGCGAGGTCGCGGTGCGAGGTGGCGTCGCCGGTGACCGTGGTGACCTGCTCGGCCAGGTCGCCCAGGGCCGCCGGATTGCGGACGAAGGCCGTGACGGAGTCGCCGGATCGCACGGCAAGGTCGACGACATGACGACCGGTGGGACCGGTCGCACCGAGGATCAGCAGCTTCATGACAGGGGCTTCTTCCGTGTGCGATGTCAGATGTCAGGAGAGGTCGGCGAGGTCTTCGTCGGTGAGGGCGATTGCGGCGGCAGCCATGTTCTCCTCCAGGTGGGAGAGGGATCCCGTGCCCGGGATGGCCAGGGCCACCGGCGATGAGGCCAGCAGCCGGGCCAGGCCGATCTGGGGGACGGTGGCGCGGTGCCGGGCCGCCACCTTGGCCAGACGCTCGTCGTCGAGTTCCCGACCGCCACCCACCGGGAAGAAGGGCACGAAGGCGATACCGGACTCCTGGCACGCGGCCAGGAGGTCCGCTTCGTCGTCCTGGGCGGCGTGGTTCTGCACGGCAGTGACAGGTGCGATGGCGCGAGCCTCCGCGAGATGACCGGTGTCGACGTTGCTGAGGCCGAGGTGCCGGATCAGGCCCTCCTCACGCAGCGCCGCGAGCGCCTCGAAACGCTCGGCGAGGGACTCACCGTGCGGGGGTTCCATGGCGCCGATGCGTAGGTAGACAAGGTCGAGGCGGTCCACGCCCAGGCCGTCCAGGTTGGCTTCGACAAAGCCACGCATGTCGGCCGGGGTGCCGTGGGAGAGGCCGTCGGGACCGATGACCGGGCCCACCTTGGTGGCGATGACCAGGCCGGACGGGTAGGGGTGCAGGGCCTCACGGATCAGGGTGTTCGCGCGCACCGCACCGCCGGCGCTGAAGTAGAAGTCGGCGGTGTCGATGTGGTCGACCCCGAGTTCGACAGCGCGCCGCAGTACGGCACGGCCGGCCTCGGGGTCGCGGGCGGGACCGCCCATGCCGTCCTTGGACGGCAGGCGCATGGCGCCGAAGCCGAGCCGGTTGACGGGGAGGTCGCCGCCGAGGCGGAAGTCATTGCTCATGCGCTCCAGCCTGCAAGGCCCGGCATCGGCCGACGAGCCCGTGGCATGTTGCTGCCACCGGCACAATGGACGTATGCCACAGGTCATGACGCTTCAAGGTGATGTCGACCTCTGGGCGAGGCTCAAGCCCCTGGCGGAGTCCAACGCCGCGGAATGGGTCAACGTCGCCCCCGACCTCGACACCTGGCCCGGCGCTCGTGAGGCCGCCCGCCTGACGATGCGTCGTGACGGGGCGGTCCACGCCCGCAAGCTGTACAGCCCCGCCGTGCTCGCCGACGAGCGCGACCGGGAGGCCCTGCACGAGATGGCCGCCCACGGCATGCAGATCCGGATCACCGCCACCCCGATGTCCCGGGGAACCTTCTTCATCGACCGGCGAACCATGATCTTCACCAGCCCCATGACGTCCGCCCCGGCCGCTCACGGACACCGCACGTACACCATGAGCGCCGCGCCGGCCCTGGTCGACGGGGCGTACGCACTGTTCGAAGCCGCTTGGGAGAGCGCGACCGACCTCGCTGCCTTCCTCAGCATGCAACGGCCCCTGATCGACGCCCAGACCGGCAGGGTCCTGCGCGCCCTGACCTCCGGCGTCACCGACGAGGCAGCCGCGAGAGAACTCGGCATGTCGCTGCGCACCTACCGCCGCCGAGTCGCCGAACTGCTCGTCACCCTCAACGCGGGCTCCCGCTTCCAGGCCGGAGTACGCGCAGGCGAGTTGGGCCTGATCCGCGGGTGATCGCCGCCATCAACCGACATGCTCAGCCACAGCCGTGGGCAGCTGTAATCGACCACCATCGCCTACAGGCGTTGTAACTGCTGTACAGCAGTGACCGCTGGCGTTTGTTCGCGCCCGTGGTGTTGTCCGTGCGGGTCAGCACCACCTGGCACGTTCTCTAGTTCTCACTGGGCGACGTCGTTTCCCAGGCTCATGTGCCCTGGATGTGCCCTCACGGGCGTCTAACGCAGCACGTTGATGAGTGTCTCGCGCAAAGCCTTGGCGTCATCCAGGGCTTGGCGACATATGTCCTCGGTGACCACCGGACGCTGGCCGATCCGTGCAGATGAACCGGGTGCTCGGATCAGGTACTTCTCGTCCACGATGCCGTCGTTGTGTGTGAAAGGTGCCTGGCCGCCCAGGTCTCGAGGAGGCGCTGCCATGTCGGCGGTCCGAGGACCGAGCGCAGATCGGAGAAGCCGACATTGATGACCAACTGTGTGCGCTTCGGAGCCGCTGGACGAATACATCAAGTCGATCGGCGACGAGAAGCTCGTCGTGGACATGCTGGTGGGCGATCTCCAGCGGGTGATCGAGTACCCGAAGCTCGGTTTCGCCGTCGAGCAGGAGGTGTCGGCGGATGTGTATGACGCCTACGAGCGACTTGTGCGGGCCGGGTTCGACAGCCGCCTCGTCACTGGCTGACGGCGACTCAGTCCCGAAGGTCTTTGACCATGACCGCGTACACCGGTGAGTCGGCGAACGGTTGCTGCTCGCCGACTCTGTCGTATCCCCATGTCTCGTAGAGCGCTTGGACCTTGGGGTGTGTGACGTCGACCAGCAGCACGGCGAGGTCTTCCGTGCGTTCCTTGAGTAGCGCCTCGTGCAAGCGGTCGGCGATTCCCTGCTTCCGCCAGCCCGGGCGCACCATCACCTCGGACACGGCGTAGGTGGAGGAGTAACCGTTGTTCGGCTCGTACGGGGTCGAGCGCCACCATTCGCGGCCGGGGGCGAGCGGGGCGCCGTAGGCGAAGCCGACCGGTTCGTCTTCGTCGTACGCCACCACGCAGGAGAAGCCGTCCATGCCGGTCCAGTGGTCGACGAACCAGGCGAAGCGCTGGTGGAAGGGGTCGTCCATCTGGTCGGCGTAGGCGTCGGCGTGTACGTCGATGAGCATCTGCCGGAAGACCTCGGGGAGGTTTCCGTGCTGGAAGTGACGCAGGTCGGTCACGCTCGGCTCCATTCGGTTCGCATGCGGTCTGCCCAGTCTCGTGCGTAGGAGGCGGAGGGAGCCATGACGAACAGGCCCCGGTGGAAGTCGCCCATGAGCGTGCGCATACGGCCGGGCAATGGGTCGCCATCCATGATGGTGAAGACGTCGGTGGCTGAGGCCGTGGCCTGTTCGGCCTCTCCCTGGTGGAGCTGTGCGAGGGCGAGCTGGGCGGTCGCGAGGGCCTTGTTGCGCCGGAAGACGGTCGGGATCCTGGCCAGCGCGCGGTGAGCCATGGCTTCGGCATGAGGGTGGCGTCCGCTGTTGAACTGGACGATTGCGGCGAGGTGGTCAAGTTCGGCCCGCCCGTAGAAGGCGGTCCAGCGCGGACGCTCTCGGTCGGCCACCCTGGTGAAAGTGTCCTGGGCTGATCCCAGCGAACGCAGGCCCGCACGGCCGTCGCCGAGAGCCGCGTATGCGAGGGCGACGCGGACTCGGCCCAGCGAGTCGAAGAACGGGTCTCGGCGGGCCGCTGAGGAGGCTTGCGCGGCCTGGGCCGCTGCGAGGGCTTCGGGCCAGTTCTGCCGCTGGTAGGCGAGCATCGAGAGGTTGACCCAGACCCGCATTTCGGTGGGGCCGTCCTGGGAGAGGCCGGCGTACGTCGCTGATTCGTTCAGGTAGCTCTGGGCCTGGTCGAGGTTGCGGGCGTCGATGCAGGACCAGGCGGCGATGGTGGTGTACTCGGCGGCCAGTGCGTACAGGGCTCGGCGGACGCGTTCGCCGGCGTTGCGCTGCTGTAGTTCCAGCACCTTGGTGCGGCCCTGGGCGGCGGCCTTCTCCAGTTCCGTGTGTCCGCCCTGGCGGTCGTCGGCTTCGACAAGGGCGTTCATCCCGGCAGCGACCCGGGCCACGTCCGACATGCCGACGGTCCGGCGTTGGGCCACCAAGGGAACGGCGGCAGCTGCGCTTCCGGTCGCTGAGGTGAGGAAAGTGCGACGCCGCACGGGGTCCTCCTGCGGGTGTTGCATGGTGCGTGGTGCGCTGAACCCTAAGTCCTCGACGGGACAACCGAACACCCGCTCCAGGGCTGCACACGTGCGTCCGATGGGGCGGCGGGAGGTCCCATTGAGGAGGTTGCGGATTGTGCGGTCGGAGACGTCACCGGGCCTGCCGGTGATCTCTGCCAGCGCAGCGTTCATCCGACCAGCCAATTCTTCCTGGGTGAGCCCGAGTTCCTCCATACGGCTCTTGAGGATGGCGTTCGCTCCCATGGACCGACCGTAGCCCTGTGGTCACCGGCCGAACCAGACCCGAGGTCACCGGAGCGTAAAGTCTTCCGGTTCGCGTAGGTACTGCGGGGCGCGACTTTTCCTGTTCGCCGTCGGCCATGGGCCGTTGACTCGGTACCAGCCGTTGAGCAGGCGAGATTCCCCTTCCTGCCTCTCGATGGCGTGGAGGAAAGCCCGCTCCTGCGCACCCTTCGCGGGGCGGGCGTCCCAGCCTCGGAGGGATGACCCCGTGACCATGACCGCCGCCAAGCCAACCGCGACTGGTGTTCCGGGCTACACCGAGACGATGCCGTGCGAGCCGGAGTCCGCGCGCCGCGCACGTCTGCTTGTGTCTGCGGCTCTAGACACCTGGGGCATAGGCGAGTTGGCCGAGGTGGGCACTCTGATCGTTTCGGAGCTGATCAGCAATGCCGCCAGCCACACGCCCTGTCGCCTGGTCCGTGTGGTGATTCGGCGCGAGACGGCCGAAGTGATTCGGATCGGCGTTGCCGACAAGTGCCGAGGCACCCCTGAACCGGGCTGTCCTGAAGGGGACTCCGAGGGCGGCCGTGGTCTGCTCCTGGTGGAGTCGCTGAGCTGGCGGTGGGGCTACGACCTGCATCGTTGGGGCAAGCTCGTCTGGGCAGAGCTGCGGGCGCCGGCCGCATGCTGATCTCGCGTATCTCCTTACGACTCCTGCCCTCGGAGGAACTGGTCGGCGACCCGTTCCCGGACGCGTGCGTGCAGCTGGCCTTCAGCCCGGCTCGTCCGTCTGACGAGGCCGACATGGTGGTTGTCCCAAAGCCGGTCCGGATAACTCCCACCGACCTTGTGCGGCTTCGCGTCGAGTCGGGACTGGCTCTCGGCGAGATCCGCGCCGAGGTGCAGTGTGCCGAGACCGCGTTGCGGCAGCAGCTCAGCCGCTGGTACGACGACGGCCGACTGGCAGTCGAGGCCCGCGCACCGGACGTCAGCCTCCTTCAACGGGTCCTGGACGGGTTGCGGAATCCCGGTCCGGTTTCGACGTAGGCCCCGGCGCCTCTTCTTCCCGGCGCCCCTGAGACTCCCGCACAAGCAGGATCGTGTTCCTCGATGCCGTGCGGGTGAGCAAGCCACACGAAGGACAAGAACCTCCGACAGGAAGGAAAGACCGTGTTCAATCACATGGATCGCTTTCCCACGGGCAGCCCGCTGCCGCAGGGGCATCTGACCGCGGCCCCGTGGGCTCTGCGTCGCATCGCCCCGTACCCGCCCGTCGAAGGCCCCGTCTACGCGACGGTGACGCTGGATCCTGAGACGCAGACCGCCCGGTACTTCGACACTTCCGGGGCGCCCACCATGTCCCCGGGCCACGGCACATCCTCCGGCACGAATCCCGCGACCGGCACCACGGGCCAGGGCGACCGCAACAGCGACTCCCCGGACAGCGACACGGGGAACGACACCGACCAGTGACTCTGGTGACGAACGACGATCGTCCGGTCCTGGTCGTCACCAACCTCGACGACCCGACCGCGGACTTCGTGATCGCCGAGCTGCACGACCGGGGCATCCCGGTCGTGCGGTTCGACTCCGGTGACTTCCCCGCCGCCCTGTCGTGCTCGGCCGCCATCGGCGGCGGCACCGGCAGGTGGCGCGGAAGCGTGCATACCCCGAGCCGACGTGCCGACCTGGGCGCCGTGCGTTCCGTGTACTACCGCCGCCCCTCCGGGTTTGCCTTCCCCCACCTCGACAAGCAGGACGAACGGTTCGCCGTCGCCCAGGCGCGCTACGGGCTCGGAGGCATCCTGACCTCGCTGCCCGGCTGCCTTTACGTCAACCACCCCAATCGCATCGGCGACGCCGAGTACAAGCCGGCCGGGCTCGCGGCAGCGGCGGCGGCTGGCTTCACGCTTCCGCCGACGTTGATCACCAACGTTCCCGACGACGCGCGGGCCTTCATCAAGGCGCAAGGTCCCGTCATCTTCAAGCCGATCTCGGTTCCGCTCTACCTGGTCGACGGCAAGGCCCAGACTGTCCCCGTGACCGAGGTGACCGCCGACGAGATCGACGATTCCGTGTCCGGCACCATGCACCTCTTCCAGAAGCGGGTGGACAAGGTTGCGGATATCCGGGTGACGGTGATCGGCGAGCAGATCTTCGCCGTGCGGATCGACTCCGGTCTCCTCGACTGGCGTACCGACTACGGCACTCACACATACACGCCGCTTGCCACGCCACCCGCGGTGGAGCGGTCGATGCGTGCCTATCTGAAGCACTTCGGACTCGTCTTCGGGGCGTTCGACTTCGCGCTGACCGACCGCGGTGAGTGGATCTTCATCGAGTGCAATCCTTCTGGGCAGTGGGCAGTGGGCATGGATGGAGCCGCCGACCGGTTTACCGATGACTGCGGCACTCGCCGATCTCCTGGAAGGAGGACTCCGTGGCCAGTGAGACCGATATCGAGACGGCCGCGGTCGATCTCCGGCGCCGGCTCGCCCGACAACTGGAGAAAGACGGCTGGCTGCGCTCACCTGAGTGGCGGGCCGCCGTGGAGGCCGTGCCCCGCCACAGGTTCATCCCGCGCTTCTACCGGGAGAGCCATGCCCCGGGCGTCACCACCTGGGAGCCGGTCACTCAGGAGACGGTCGGCAAGGAGGAGTGGCTCCGGCTCGTCTACACCGACGAGACATGGATGACCCAGTTCGACGGCCGGGACATCGACTGGGCCGATCCGAAACCGATCAGCAACGCGACCCCGACCTCGTCCTCGACGTTGCCGAGCCTCGTGGTCCGGATGCTCGAAGACCTGGACGTGCAGGACGGCATGAATGTGCTGGAGATCGGCACCGGAACCGGTTACTCGACAGCACTGATGTGCCACCGGCTCGGCAGCGGCAGCGTGACCTCGATCGAGACGGACGAAGGCGTGGCCCGCCGAGCCGGCCACGCCCTCACCGGATCCGGTCACACCCCCCATCTGCTGGTGGGGGACGGCCGCGCCGGCCACCCCGACGGAGCCCCATACGACCGGCTGATCGCCACGTGCGGCTTCCGCAGCGTCCCGCCGTCTTGGCTGGAGCAGGTCCGGCCGGGCGGCGTCATCCTCACCACCCTTCGCGGCTGGATGCGCTCCCTCGGCCTGGTCAAGCTCATCGTCACCGGTGACAGCGCGAGCGGCTGGTTCAGCGAGGACGACCCAAGCTTCATGATCGCCCGCCAGCAGGATGCTCCGGAGAGCCTCGGCATGGTCCCGGGCCCCGACGACGGGACGGTACGGAAAGCCGCACGCGGGCCAGAGGTTCTCACCAGCTCCGGGCCGGCGTTCATGGCGCAGCTCGCGGCGCCGGAGGCCCGTTTCTTCTCGATGGCGGTCGACGGCGGCCCGGTCGGCACTTTTCTGCTGGACAGCGTTACCGATTCCTTCGCCGTCCTCGCTCCCACGGACCGCGGCTGGCAGGTCCGTCAGGGCGGCCCCCGCCGCCTGTGGGACGCGATTGAGTCTGCGGTGGCCACCTGGGAGGAGTACGGCTCACCGAACACCGCGGCCTTCGGCGTGACCGTCTCCCGCGACCAGCAGGCCGTCTGGCTCGGGAACCCGAACGGCCCACAGTGGCCGCTACCCTCCTGAGACAGCCGCCACCGAGCCGAGGAACGCCAGGATGGACGACGAACCGCTGACGGGCTGGGCGGAACGCCGTGACGCGAAGATCGGCCGACTGCGAGCTGTGCGTGTCATGCCCGGCGACGGGCCCAGGGCATCGCATCTGAATCCGGATGCGCCCCGCGCCATCGAGCGCTGGAACGGGCACATGTGGGAGCCGTACGGGTTCGCCGCCAGCCTGGCCGAGGCTCAGGCCATCCTGTACCCGGAGGCCAACGAGCCCTCACCCTCAGGGCCGGTTCCGAAGCCGCTCGGTTCCGGCACCGGCAAGCACCGCAAACCCCAGGCGCCCGGGCCGGACGGTGGCGGCCGGGCAGAGAGGTGATCAACGCCGCCGCGCCTGGGGCTGCGGCGGGCGCGGAGGGGTGGGGTGCCCCTCGACGTAGTGCGCGTTGGCTGCTTGGGCTCGTGGGCCGGGTGCGTGTCTTTCGCCGAGGCGGCGGATGCGCCAGGTCAGTGCGCGTGCGGGGCTGTGGGCGTCGTCTAGCGTGCGCTGGTTGAGGGCCCAGTCGAGGATCGCGGTCGGGTTGTGTCCGGCTGCTTCCGCCTCGGCGAGCACGGTGGCAAGGGCGTCCCAGGCGGGGTCGTCCAGGATGCGTTCGGCGTGCTCGGGGGCCACCTGTTGGAGGTGGCGGGCGTAGCGGTGTTGGGTCTTCGGGCTGGGTGCCCGGCTGGCGAGGCCGGCCAGGACCGGTCCGGTGATCCGAACGTACGCGGCCTGCAGGTGGATGAGGGTCTGCTCGGCTGCCGCCTGCTGCTGGGCGTTCTGGCGGGTGCGGTGCCAGTGCATCGCGTAGGCGACCGCGGTGAGCGCGACGTCCAGCAGCATCGCCAGCCCGGCCCCGTCGCCATGCCGTGCCGGGTTCTTCCAGATCGCCTGGACACTACGGCGCAGGACGCGGGCGCTGGCGTGGTCGGCGGCGATGCGGGAACGGGTGGCGCGCTCGAAGGCGATGGCGGCACGTTCGAGTTCGGCGCGCGCTGCGGCCGGGGCCGTGAGCGGGAGCAGGTCGAAAGCTGCGCCGAGCGCGGCCAGCTGGCCCTGGGCCACTTCGTCGCCGCTGCCGATGAGGTGGTGGGGGATGCGTTCGGTGGCGGCGGTGGCCTGGTGCCAGGGGTTGCCAGGCCGGACAGCCGCCGGTTCGGGGCTGGTGGTGGCGAGGCGTTGGCGGATCTTCGGCAGGGAGAGGTCGCCGGCGAGGGTGGAGCCCGCGTAGAACACGGGCTCGCCCTTGTCGTTGGTGTCGCCGGGCAGGGCGAAGTTGCAGCCGAGCGCGTCGCCGGACGGGCCGCGCTTGAGGCGCACGGTTACGCCAGTGGCCTCCAGCAGGGCGAAGAACTCGGCCTCGTCGGCCGCGGCGGCGACGGCACGTCGGACCCGCAAGCGCAGGACGTCGCGGGTGGCCGCCTCCTGGCCCAGGCGCTTGGCCTTGAAGTGCTCCTTGCTGGTGGGGCGTTTGGCGGCGGTGCCGTCGCCCGCCTTCAACCGCCTGAGCCCGTATTCGACTTCGATCTGGCGGGCTTCGCGTTGGACGGCGCGCTGGTCGTAGTCGCGCTGGGGGCGGCGGCCGTCCTGCCGTACGAGGGTGGCGGCGATGTGGATGTGGTCGTCGGCGTGACGGACGGCCACCCAGCGGCAGGCTTCCTCGTCGCCTTCGGGGGCGATGCCGGCGGCGGCGACGATCCGGCGGGCGATGTCGGCCCACTGGGCGTCGGTGAGGATCGGGTCTTCGGGTGCGGCTCGGACGGGGCAGTGCCACACGGTGTGCTTGGGTGCCTTGTCGCCCAGCATCTGCACGGGCTGGTCGAGCTGTGCGGCGAGCTGAGCCTCGATTTCCTTGGGGTCGCGGTGGGGGCTGCGGCCGGGGTCGGGGGCGAAGTCGTTCCAGGACGCCACCAGGTGCGGGTCGATGTGCTCGTTGGCCCGGCCCTTGCCGAAGAGGTAGCCGATCGTGCGGCGCGTCGCCCCTGGCCCCTTGCCGAGGATGATCTTCGGGATCAAGGACTCACCGCCCCTCTGTGATCTGGGCGACCGCGGCGTCCAACTTGGCGATGGACGCCTCGATGCGGTCCAGGAGCCGTTGGACGGTGTCGGGGTGGGGCCAGGCGCCGTCCTGGTTGAGATGCCAGGTGAGCTGGTTGAGGTTGCTGCCGACCTTGCCGAGTTGCCCGTTGGCGGCCATCAGCGTCCTCACCAGGGCGCGGTAGTCGGCGACGGCTGCGGTGGGGTCCTCGGCGCGGGCGGCGGCGAGCGCGCACTCGGCGACATAGCCGCCGGGCTTCATGCGGCTCAGGACTGCGGCCTTCTGCACGAGGGCGAACTCGTCGTCGTTGTAACGGGGATGGACGCGGCGCTCGCGCAGCTGCTTGTCACGCAGACGGCGACGCGGCGCGTGGTGGTGGCGCTCGTTCAACGACGGTTCGCCCCCTGTCTCGTTCGGCACCCCCGGGCCGAACGACCTCGGCGCCCCTGCGCCGGATGCCTCCGCCTCCCCCGGGGCGAGGGCCGGGTAAGGACTCCTTACCCGACAACTTGCTGCGCTGTCTGAGGCTGAGGTGGTGTGCGTCTGCTGCTGAGCTGTGGGGAGTTCGTGGTGCTGTTCGTGCATGGGGTGTTTCTCCGGCGGTTGGGTATGGGCGGGCGCTGTATCACATCCGTTGCGTCCGTTGCATGCCTGGTCAGCACAGGTACGGACAGTTGGGCAGGTACGGAGAAGTGCGTCCCGGCACGGGCATCCGTCCCCGCGCTGACCTGCGCGGGGACGGACGCGACGCACTGATACGGATCCCAGGGGGAGGCGGGTCAGCGGGCCCGCTTGGGTCCGGCGGCACCGGGCGGGCCGATGGGCAGCGAACCCGCCGGGGTGGTGGGCGGCTTGCCCTGGGTCGGGCGCGCGGGCGTGGCGTCGTGCGCGGGCTCGGGTGTCGCCTTGGTGAGACCGGGGCAGTGGCGGGCCCAGGCGTCGAGGAACCGGTTACGGGCGTACGCCTTGGCCTGCCTGCCCTCGTCGAAGCGGTAGTTGGCGGGGCGAATGTCGAAGTCCCGCAGCAGGTTGCTCAGGTGGTAGGCGTTCAGCCCCTTGGTGCCATGCTCCGCCCAGGGGGCGTCTGCGTCCTGGAGCAGGGCGGCGACCAGGTCCTGGGTGGACAGGGTCTCGGGGTTGCCGTGCGCCTCGAAGACGCGGTGGATGTCGCGTAGCAGCCGGGTCTTCAGGCTGCTCTGCTCGTCCTGGACCGCCTCGTGCCGGGTCATCGCCACACAGGCCGCACGGGACCTTGCGGGCCAGTGGCCGCCGGCCAGGTCGGCGATGATGACCAGCGGTTCCCAGGTGTCCGCCGCCCGGTCCTGCACCGGCATCGCCGGCACCATACCGGCAGCAGTGCCGCGCAGTGGTCCCAGCCAGGCGGCCAGCCGGTCACGTAGCGCGTTGAGTTCGGGCGCCGAGTACCGCGAGCGGAACGGGGCGACCTTCTCGCCGGGCTTGCGCTTCTGCATCCGCAGTACGACCGCCCGGTCCGTGATCGTGTCCGGCAGGTCGCCGATGCCCGCGAGCGCCGCCATGGCGAAGGTGGGATACGGGGTGGGCTTGTGCTCGGGGCCGGAGATCCGCCAGGCGGGCCGGTTGCGCTGATGGCCCGCGTTCAGCAGGCCGCGCAGGTCCTCCTTGTCGCCGGCCTTGGGGCCGAAGATGGTGTCGGCCTCATCCACCAGCAGGGTGGGCGGGTTCTTGCCGATGACGCGGAAGATGACCGCCGGGGAGGTGTTCACCGTCATCATCGGCTTGTGCACGGTCTCGTGCAGCACGTCCAGGACGCGGGACTTGCCGCAGCCCTTCGTCGGGCTCATTACCGCCAGGCGGGGCGCGTGCTGCAGAGCGGTCTGGATGTGCGTGGCCGCCACCCACAGCGTGACTGCGATCAGTGCCTCCTCACTGGGCAGCACCACGTACTTGCCGATCGCCGCCCGCAACTCATCCAGCAATTCCGCACCCTCACCGGAATGCTCCGTGCGGTCTGCCGGTCCCCTTGGAGGCTGGGAGTTGGTCCCGTGATCCGGTCCCCGTGTGTCGACGGGACCGGTCCCGTCCCGCTGGGCGGTCCCCGTCACGGGATTGTCGGTCCCCAGCGATCGGCGGGGACCGTGATCACGGTCCCCATTGCGGTCCCCTGGTGTAACGGGCCCCTCTTGGGGACCGGCCCCCGTTTCCACGGCGTTGGCCTGCGGTTTCCCACCGGATGTGGATATGGGGACCGTGACCTGCGTGGGCCGAGAACCAGGTGCGTCGCGGGGACCGTCCCCAACAGCAGCCGCGTCGGCAGGAGGCTGGGGACCGTGTGTTTCTGCATCAGCCGATGGCTCGACGGTCCCCGATGCGGGGGACTGTGTGTCCGCCTGGTCCCCGCGGTGCCAGGGGATGCCTTCGCCGGGGACCGCGGGAGTGGGCCAGCCCATGGGAGATGTGTTCGGGGTGGTGGGGGACGTAGAGTCCGCCATAGGCGTTCCTTTCCGGTGACGGGCAGGACGGGCAAGGTCCCGCCCCTCACCAGCTCGTTCATTCAGGGATGGGTATTCGGCAGGGGAGTCTTCGGCCCTCGGCGTTGGCGCGCCGGGGGCCGCTTCGTTGTCCCCGTCAGGCGCGGGGTCAGGCCGTGAGGTCGTACGACGTCTGGGCGTCCAGCCACGCGTCCACCTCCCGCCAGCGGTAGCGCAGGTGACGGCCGACCTTGTGGACGCTGGGGCCGATGCCCCGGTACTTCCACTGGTAGAGCGTCTTCACCGGCACCCCGAGGTAGGCGGCCACGTCGGTGGGAGTGGCGAGCTGGTCACGCTCGGCGCCGACAAGGCGCGGGGAGTGGTTCGGCAATGAGGTCTCCATATCGGAATCAAGGTTTTGGATGGCAGGCGTGGGCAACACAGCCACACCACCAGCGGAAGCGTCCAGAGTGGATTCTGAACCCCCGGCTACTTCTCTCGGCGTGGCCGGGAAGACCAAAACAGTAAGGGCGGATCACCGGTTGCCGAAATCGCTCTCGCGGAAGCAGGAATTTTCTGTGGAGAAGCGACCGGATGAGGTGCCGGAATCCGATACATCAGCAGCTCAGAGGCGGCGTCCAGTAGTCAGCAGTTACACCGTCAGCCCTCTGGACACCGCAGTCGATAGCCGCTCAAATCGCCCACATTTTTGATGCGGAGGGAAGGTAGCACAACCTCCCCGCTGAAACGGCTCGCGATGTGCCGGAATTCGACGAGACGAACACCACTTCGCCCCCGGACGCCTTTTGGAGAGTTTAAGAACTAACTCTTGCCATGGCGGCCGGCTGCAAGTTAAAGCTATCTGTCATGCCCAACCGACCTGTCGAAATAGGCCCCGCCGGCCTCCATACCGCCCGCGCCATCGAGCACCTACGCCTCGTGCGCGAACTGACCCAGCACCAACTCGCCGCCCGCTGCACCGCACTGGGCCGCCCGATGGCCAACACCACCCTCAGCCGCACCGAACGCGCCCGTCGCCGCTGCGACGTAGACGACCTCGTCGCCCTCGCCACAGTGCTCGGCGTTTCACCCGCGGCCCTGCTCCTGCCGCTCCCGTCGGCGTCTGGTGATGACCGGAGGGGGTGCTAGATCCTGTCTGGCGTTCGGATCACGAGTTCGGGAGATCGCCTGCGCGCCGAGGTCTGTTCTTGATAGGCCGTCAGTCATGGCGCGAGGCGATCTCACCGAC